>JAFTNU010000045.1 GCA_017451735.1 Clostridia bacterium | reverse complement strand
GCACAGTCCTTGGTGTCGCCGCTCCCGTCGGTTTTGGATTTTTTAAAGCAGATGAAAAGGTCATAGGGGCGGGAGGTCTGCTCAATGCGGGCATACAGCTGCTTGGCCCGTTGCATTTTGGCCGTCAGATCCTTGAAGATCGCCGCCCGTTCGGGGGCATATTTCTCGGCGGTGCTCACGGCACTGATGTAATAAGGAGAGTCCTCCGCATCCCCGTCGGTGATGGCGTAAAAGGAGGGGAAGCGCTCGCCCTTCTCGTCGGTCTCAAACATGACCCGTTGCTCGCAGAGCAACAGATTCCAGTAGACCTCCGAAAGATCCTGATCCCGATAGCTCTTCAGCATCTGCTTGTAAAGTGCCTCGGCCTCCTCAAAGCGGGTGCATTCGCGGAAGGCGTTGGCCGTTTGCAGGTCGTTCTCCATCCGGGGGGAGGCGATCTGATAGACCGCACCGCAATAGCGGCACTTGCGCTGACCGCCCTGCTCGATCAATTCGGTACTGCCGCAGACCTTACATCGGATCAGAATTTCGTTGCTCATGGAACATCCCTCTTTCTGCTTTTTGTAATATTGTTATTATAACAAAAAGAAGGAGAGGCGTCAATACGGGTGAGAAATTTTCGGGGAAGCGTTTTGTAAGGCAGGAGAATATCGCACAACTTTTTGGAAAGATAAACCTTGCAAAAGCGCACGGCGGGGTGTATAATGAAAGAAAACCTTTTTGATAAAGGAGAGAAAAATGAGAAAGATCGGAATCAATTACGGTGCCAAGGGCGGCCTGGAGCCCGAGGATTATGCAAAAACCATGAGGGCCCTTGGCTTTGACGCCGTTTTTACCGGTACGCCCGCACCCGAGCGGATCTCTGTCTTCGGCGAGGCCTTTGCCAAGCACGGCATCGAGTGGGAGACCCTTCACGCGCCCTTTAAAAATATCAACAACATATGGCTGGAGGGGGAGGGCGGCGAGGCCATGATCGCCCAGCTGCTCGGTGCCGTGGATGCTTGCGTTCTTGCGGGAGTCTCAATCCTGGTGGTGCATCTGTCCTCCGGTCTTAAGCCTCCCTCCATCACCGATATCGGTCGGAAGCGCTTTGCCGAGCTTGTGGAGTATGCCGCAAAGAAGAATGTGCGGATCGCTTTTGAGAATCAGCGCAAGCTGGCCAACCTGGCCTGGGCCTTCGAGGCCTTTGAGGAGGCCCCCAATGTGGGCTTTTGCTACGATACGGGCCATGAGGGCTGCTTTACCCCCGGCAGAGAGTATATGCCCCTGTTCGGCCAAAGGCTGATCTGCACGCACATTCACGATAACAGCGGCGTGTTTGATCATGACGAGCATATGATTCCCTTTGACGGCAATCTGAACTTTGACCGTGTGACCCGTCAGATCCGGGAGAGCGGCTTTACGGGCTCGCTGATGCTGGAGGTTCTTTCGGGTCACACCCACCTTTATGATGATATGACCTGTGAGGCTTATCTGGAAAAGGCCGCCGCCGCAGTCAAGCGATTGCGGGATATGGTGGACGGATAATCATCTCATTTATGCCGTTTTTTGCACTTCTATTGACAATTCCGTTTGTTTTGATAAGATAAAAGTGAAAATCACCGAAAGGAAGAATATATTATGAGAAGAATCATGCACCCCGCCGATCGGATCGTTGCCACCATGAACCGTCTTTACTACCACGGTATGACCACTGTTTCGGGCGGCAATCTGTCTATTATGGATAACGAGGGGAATATGTGGATCAGCCCCTCGGGCGTGGATAAGGGCGGCCTTGTCCGTGAGGATATCATGAAGATCACTCCCGACGGCAAGATCATCGGCCGTAACCGCCCCTCTGTGGAGTATCCCTTCCATCTGTCGATCCTGCGCAAGCGCCCCGACCTCAAGGCCGTGCTTCACGCTCATCCCACCCCTCTGGTGGCCTTCTCGCTCATGCGCATCATCCCGGATCTCACGCTCATGCCCGACACCTCCGCTCTTTGCGGTAAGATCACCATGGCCAAGTATGCCGTCCCCGGCAGTCAGGAGCTGGGAGATATCATTTCTGCCGAGTTTGCCAAGGGCTATAATACCGTGATGCTGGAAAACCACGGCGTGGTCATCGGTGCGCCCTCCATGGAGGAGGCCTTCCGTATGTTCGAGGCCCTGGATTTCACCGCCCGCGTACAGATCGCCGCGGCCACCATGGGTCAAAAGGCCAAGGGGCTGAGTGCAGGCGAGCTTGCCCGCTACGAGGGCTTCAAGGCTCCCGCCTACAAGGCACTGCCCGATGCGGTACCCTCCAATCTCGAGATCGATCTGCGCAACGATGTCATGAAAAAATCCAACCGCGCCTATGAGCTCAATCTCTTCAGCGCCGTGGACGGTGTCTGGTCTGCCCGCCTTGCCGACGGGGAACAGCTCATTACCCCCGAGGGCTTTGATCCTCTGGAGGGATGCGGCTGTAACCTGGTGCGCGTCAAGGGCGATGCCGCCGAGGGCGGAAAAATCCCTTCCCGTTATGCGGAATTCTGTGCCAAGGCCTATGCCAAGTATCCCGAGATCAACAGCATCATCGTGGCTCGCTGTCCCAGCGCCATGGCCTTTGCCCAGACCGGTGCCAAGTTTGATGCCCGCTTGATCCCCGAGAGCTACATCCAGCTCAAGGATGTGCCCGTTCTGCCCTTCATGAGCCTCTTGGAGAATCCCGACAAGGCTCTCGAGGAGATCACCCCCAAGAATCCCGTGGCTATCATTTCCAATGACTGTGTCATTTCCATGGGCACCTCGGTACTTGCCGCTTACGACCACCTGGAGGTGTTGGAATACAGCGCCCGTGCCCTGGTTTCCTGCGCCGCCATCGGTCAGCCGGTTGTGACCCTGGACGATGCTCAGGTCAAGGAGCTTTGTGTGGCCTTCAATCTTTGAAAAAAATGAGAGCAAATAGGACGGGACCCCAT
This sequence comes from Clostridia bacterium, assembly GCA_017451735.1. Lineage (GTDB taxonomy): Bacteria > Bacillota > Clostridia > Oscillospirales > CAG-272 > Firm-07. The sequence continues at coordinate 66,785 of JAFTNU010000045.1, read as the reverse complement.
TTTAATGGGGTCCCGTCCTATTCTTTTTTTGGCCTTTTACATGGAATTCAATCAGTAGGTGACATATTTTTTTCGTTGGGACACGATGCGGGCAATGGTGTGGTAGTCGTTGGTCAGAATGGTGTCGATGCCCATGTCAAGGTAGCGCGAGGTCTCGGCGGGGTCATCGGACCAAAAAACGTTGCACGTTATGCCGTTTTCGTGCGCCTTGTCGATCATCTCCTGATTGAAATATCCCTTTACCAGCTGCAGCTTTTTGCAGTCGTAGCGTATGGCCCGCTCCACGATCCCCCATCGGTCGTCACCGCCGCCGCAGCAACGGGTGATCTCCGGGAATTCCCGTTGGAGCCGCTCCAGTACGGCATCCTTGCCGCTCATAAAATAAACATATTTCTCACAGTCGTATTTGCGGATCAGCTTGACGATCCTTTCCAGATATTCGGGTCTGTCCCCTGCGGTTTTCAGATGGATGTTCATGAGGCAATGGCAGGCAAATTTTTGAAGGATCTCCTCAAATGTGGGGATCTGCATGCCTCGGAAGGTATCGCCGCATTTTATCCCGAAATCCAACCGGCGCAGCTCGGCAAGCGTATAGTCCCGGATCTTGCCCGTGCCGTTGGATACGCGGTCCAGGGTGGGATCGTGGATCGACACCACCTCACCGTCCTTGGTGAACCACAGGTCGAATTCGATCTCCTCGGCTCCCATGGCCACGGCGGCGCCGAAGGCGGGCAGGCTGTTCTCGGGTGCTATGGTGTTGAATCCGCGGTGAGCGCAGACACGGGGGTAAGGCATGACCGCGTCGTGACGGACGATGGCACTGCCCCCGGGGCGGTATTTCCAGGGGCGGCGCCCCTTTTCTATGTATTGGTAATGGGCCGCAGGGGGATTGCCGAAGCCTGCGGGCTTATCGTATTTTGCCATCGGGTCAATTTCCACCGTGGCAAGCCCCACCCTGCTGTATAGATTGGTCAGTACTCGGCCGGCAGGGGACACGACCATCGAGGCGCCGCCGATATCGGAATTCTCATCCATAGAGACCGAGGCTCGGATCACATAGGCGTTGGTGTTATAGGCGAGAAACTGAGACATGATCTGCAATGCTTCATGGGTGTCACTGCGCTGATGAGAGCATCCGATGATGATATCCAACTTCTGCCGCGCCATATTGGCAAAGGCCTCATAAAAATAAAAGTCGTAGCAGGTCAGAAAGCCGAAGCGAAGTCCTTCCAGCTCGATCACGGTGGGCTCGGAGAAATCATAGGTATAATCGCTGTCAAGACGGGTTTTTTCGACCTCTCCGGGCGTAAGGTGCTGCTTGAAATAGTGCCCTGCGATCTCGCCCTGTCGGTTAAACACGTAGGTGGTGTTACGGTCGCCGCCCTTTGTCTGATAGCGGGCGTTGACAAAGACCATGGCGTGACAGCGCTTGGCTGTGCGGGCTACTGCGTCAAGTAACGGCTTGTTGTATTTTGCCGAGGCGATCTCGCTGTTTTCTTTGCATCCCGCAAGGCAAGGAATGTCGCAGGATTCGGGCAATACGATCAGATCCATGCTGTCATCACACTGAGCCAGCAGGGCCAACTGATCGGCAAAGTATTGATCCGATCGGGTGAAATCGGTGGAATAGGCAGGTTGAATGATGCAGACCTTCATGTATGAGCACCTCTTCTTCTTTTTTGTTTAGCATAGCACGGGGGCGGCACATTGTCAACAATTTTGCAGGATGCGCTTGCCATCGCTTTAAAAGTATGCTAAGATAAGAAAGGGTGATGCTATGGAGCTGTTGCAATTGCAATATTTTTACGAGAGTGCAAAGAACGAAAGCTTTGCCGAAACCGCCAAGCGGCATATGGTGCCCGCCTCCTCGGTGTCGGCCTCTGTCAAACGGTTGGAAAGAGAGTTGGGGGGCGAGCTGTTCGACCGATCCTCCAATCGGATCGTACTGAACGAAAAAGGGCAGGCCTTCGCCTGCGCCGTGGGGGAGATCCTTGAAAAGCTGGGGGGCGCCGCGGCCGCCGTTTCCGCCACGGAGGAGAGTACACAGATCTCTGTTCTGATCAAGGCACGACGGAGGTGGATCACCGATCTCATCATTGAATACAGGACAAGATTCCCCCACATGCGATTTTGCGTTTCTCACGATGCCGTAGCGGCCGATCCCGATGCCTTTGATGTGATCATCGATGAGTCCGCGGCGTATGGTGACAGAGAGCGCTTTCTGCTCAGCGTGGAGCAGATCTGCATCAAGGCCGCCAAGAGCAGCCCTCTGGCAGGGCGCTCACTGACCTTTCGGCAATTGCGGGGACAGCCCTTTATCATCACGCAAAAGGGCGGACGGATGTGGCAGCTGCTGGAGAGGGCGGGGAAGCGGTGCGGCTTTGTACCCGATGTGGCGGTTGAGAGCAACGATTTGCAGTGTGCATTGCGCTATGTGGAGGCGGGCATGGGTCTGACCCTGGGCTCGCGCCGCGCTCTGAAGGATGACAATCAGAGAAATCTTGTGGCCCTTCATGTGGCCGATTTCAACGAGGTGCAATTTGTCTATGTCTACCACCGCCGTCCCGGACGGGGAGATACCGCTCTGATCGCCTTTCTCGATTTTCTCAGAACCAAGCAGCAGCTGTGAGGGCCGCCTGCGGGGGCAAGAGTCGGCCCCTCGGATGGCTCGCCCTTTTGTCGCGTTTCTTTTTAAATCGGTTGCAAAGCGCTTCAAAATATGATATACTCAATATAACAGATCAAAGAAAGGGGGCGGTCATATGCTGTCCACGGTATACAGTGCAGGACTTGCGGGTATTGACGGATTCATCGTCAGCGTGGAATGCGACGCCCAGGAGCGTATGGCGGAGTTTGAGATCGTGGGACTGCCCGATCTTGCCGTCAAAGAGGCAAAGGAGCGGGTGCGCACCGCGGCACGGAACAGCGGATTCCGCTTTCCCTCCCATGCGCTTACCGTCAACCTGGCTCCCGCCGATCGCAAAAAAGAGGGCTCGGCCTTTGATGTGGCCATTCTGACCGGTATTTTCCGTTGTGCGGGCATCATCCGCCACAGCGTTGATCTTTCCCGTTCCTGCTTTGTCGGGGAGCTGTCCTTGTCGGGCAATGTCCGTGCCGTGCGAGGGGCGCTTTCCATGTGTGTGGCTGCCAAGGAGGCGGGGCTTACCCAGATGTTTGTTCCTGCCGAGAACGCCCGCGAGGCGGCGGCTGTGGAGGGGATCACCGTTTATCCGCTCACCGATATGCGCACGCTGGTTGCCCATCTCAACGGGGAGGAGCTCATCGCCCCTGTGGTCATGGACCGCGCCGCCTTTTCCGACGCCGCGCTGCAGAGCGCTGTGGATTTTGCCGACGTGAGGGGGCAATCCATGGCAAAGCGGGCCATGGAGATCGCCGCCGCAGGGGGACATAACATCCTGCTCATCGGCCCGCCCGGTACGGGCAAGTCGATGCTGGCCAAGCGACTGCCCACCATTCTCCCGCCCCTGACCTTTGACGAGGCCATCGAGACCACCAAGGTCCATTCGGTGGCCGGAACGCTCCCTGCCACGCAATCCCTGCTGGCGGCCCGTCCGTTTCGTTCTCCCCATCACACCATGTCGGCGGTCAGCCTGGTGGGCGGCGGAGCCAATCCCACCCCGGGTGAGGTGTCTTTGGCCCATAACGGGGTGCTTTTTCTTGATGAATTGCCCGAATTCCCCAAGACCGTGACCGATACCCTGCGTCAACCGCTTGAGGACAGACGTGTGACCATCACCCGCGCCAGCGGACGGGTCACCTTTCCGTGCTCCTTTATGCTGGTGGGGGCCATGAATCCCTGCCGTTGCGGCTATTTCGGTCATCCCACCAAGCCCTGCAGCTGCTCACCGAATGATGTAAAGCGCTATGTGTCCCGCATCAGTGGGCCGCTCCTGGATCGCATCGATATCGAGGTGGAGCTGCCCTCCCTTTCCTATGACGAGCTTTCGGCCAGGGAATCGGGTGCCGAGACCTCCGCCACCGTGCGGGAGCGGGTCATCCGTGCCAGACGCTTTGCCGCCGCCCGTATGCAAGGGGAGAAGGGAATCTTCTGCAACGCTCAGCTGGATGCATCCGGCATCCGTAAGTATTGCGTTGCCGACGAGGCGGCTACCGCCATTTTGCGCAGTGCCTATGACCGTATGGGTCTTTCCGCGCGAGGCTATGACCGCATCATGCGGGTGGCCCGCACGGTGGCGGATCTGGACGAAAGCGAGATCATCCGCGCCGAGCATATTGCCGAGGCCATTCAGCTGCGCAGTCTCGACCGTAAATATTGGAATACATGATACGCCCAAGGAGGTTGCTACTTATGACAGAACCCCGTGAGACAAAGCTCCGCGATCTGCGGGAATTTTTAGAGGACTGTGCCCGCCGTTACGGCACGAAAAGTGCGTTCCGTGATAAAAGGGACGGCATTTATCAGGATATTTCTTATGCCCGGTATGCCAAGGAGGCTAAGGCGCTGGCGCTGATGCTCAGCAGTCGTATCGCCCCCGGGGAACGGGTGCTGATTGTAGGCGAAAACGCATACCGTTGGGCACTTTCCTATATGGCGACCATCCTTTTGGGGGCGGTTCCCGTTCCCGTGGACGATGCCATGCGCACCCGAGATATGGTGGCCATTGCCAAGGCGGCGGGGATCACTGCCATTCTCTATTCACCTGCCGAGCGGCGGAAGCGTAAGGCCCTGACCGGGGTGACTGCCGTCTGCTTTGACAAGTATCCCGCCCTTGTGACAGAGGGTAAGCGCCGTCTGGCCTCGGGGGATTATGCCGTTCCCGCGCCCGCTCTCGATCCCGACGGCCTTGCCACTCTCTTTTTTACACCCGGTACCGTGAAGGGTGTTATGCTTTCTCATCAAAACATCCTTGCCACCTTACGGAACATGGGTGAAATGATGGCCATCGATACCGAGGATGTCTTTCTTTCCCATTTGCCCTTGTCCCATGCGTACGAGTGTGTATGCGGATTCCTGGCGCCCCTTTACTACGGTGCTACGGTGGCCTTTGCCGAGGGGCTCCACAGCCTGTTGACCAATATGCGTGAGATCCATCCCACCTGTATGGTCACCCTTCCCTTTATTGCCGAGGCGCTTTACCGCAAGTGTATGGCAAATATCCAAAAGGAGGGAAGAGAGGCTCGGGTGCGGCGCTATATTGCCGTTTCCGAACCCGTTCGGCCACTTTCTGTCCGTCAGGCCATGAAGGAAAGGCTGCTGGCGCGGGATCGGGCCTATTTTGGCGGTAACCTCAGGCGGATGCTGATCCTGGGCGGCGCCATGGATGCCTCTGTACAAAAGGGACTGCGCCGACTGGGTGTATTGGCCGTTCAGGGCTACGGTATGACCGAGTGTGCCGGTCTTGCGGCCTTAAACCGCGACGACCGCTACCGCGATGGGGCGGCAGGTCTTGCCTTTCCCGGCACCATGCTGGATATTTACAATGCACAGCCCGATGGCAGCGGTGAGATTCGCTATAAGGGCGAAAATGTCATGTTGGGGTATCTGAACGATCCCGAGTTGACTGCAAAAGCCCTGAACGGCGGTTGGTATTACACAGGCGACATCGGCAGGATCGATGATGACGGGTTCCTGTATATCTTGGGCCGTCGGCAGAACTGCATCGAGACCCTGGGCGGCAGGCTCATCTGCCCCGAGGCGTTGGAGCGCCTGCTATGCCAGAGCCCCTTTATCAAAGAGGCTGTGGTGGTGGGAACTCTCAACGGGGAGACCCGCGACAGCGAGCCTGCGGCCGTGATCCTGCCCGATGAGACCTATGCGGCAGAAGCAGACGCGGAGGCCGCCATTGACGAATGGATCGCTCAGATCAACAACGAACTCCCCCTGTATCAGCAGATCGGTTGTTACGCCCTTAGGGAAAAGCCCTTCCCAAAGGATGCCGCCGGTCGTGTCCGCCGTGCCGCCGTGGCTGCGGAATTCGCCGCGGAGAAAAAGGGGATATTGCAATAACCTCCGCAGAGGCTGACGCGACGGTTCCCTCCGAGAAAGCCTACTGTAGTATAGTGGAAATTAAGGAGCCCCCTCTTTGAGGTCGCTCACATCATCGGCGTGACGAAGAAGCGAAAATCCCCCGCCACCTGTGTTCACAGGTGGCGGGGGATTGGTTTTATGTAACGCTATGGGACTTTTCAGTCATCCTCACCCAGCAGAACCACTGCCGCGTTGGCGTTGTTGATCACGCTCTTGATGCCGTTCTGGCAACTGGACTTGCGGGTGTATCCCTGGGTGCAGGAGAGGATGTTATCCCCGTTGGCGGCCAGCAGGTTGAAACGGTATTTGCCGCCCTTGTCAAAATAGATCTGGAACTTGGGGCATTTTTCCTTATTCACAGTGGCAAGCGTCTGGTCCTCGATGGGGGCGATGGGGGCGTTGACACCAACGCTCTTGATGCCGTTGCGGCAGGAAGCCATGGCCGTGTACATCTGGGAACTGGCAATGATCTGGGTGTTGCCGGCGCGGACGTTGAACATATAACGGCCGTCGCTGGCGCGTTTGACCTCAAACATACCCTTGCCGGTGATGGCTGCCTCGGTGATCTCGTCGACGGCGGGCTTTACTTCGGCCTTTGACTCGGCCGCTTTGGGGGCGGGAGCCGCTTTCTTTGCAGGCTCATCCTTTTTTGCGGGCTCAGCCTGGGCGACTACGGCCTTCTTCTCTGCAGGTTCGGCCTTTTTTGCAGGCTCAGCCTGGGTGGCTACGGTCTTCTTCTCTGCAGGCTCGGCCTTTTTTGCAGGCTCAGCCTGGGCGACTACGGTCTTCTTCTCTGCAGCTTCGGCATTTTTCGCAGGCTCAGCCTGGATGGCCACGGTCTTTTTCTCTGCAGGCTCGGCCTTTTTTGCAGGCTCAGCCTGGGTGGCCACGGTCTTCTCTGCAGGCTCCGCTTTTTTTTCGGCAACCTTGCGTTTCTTTTTAAATAATCCAAACATTGGTGATCCCTCCCTTATGTTCTTTGATCTTATTTTAGCATATATCTTGTCAAAAATCAACACTTTTCGGCAAAATGGCAAAGATTTGTTTATTAAATTTTATGTAACAAATTCCTGAGCGTTACTTTTTATTGCCTAATTTATACTTTTGTTTCGACAAAATTCGCGTTGACTTTATTTTGAAGTTATTTTATAATGAAAGTGAAATTAAAGGAGGTGTATCCAATGTTTTTGGTTATTGGTAGAATTTATGTTTAGTTTGTAGAAATCAAATATGTAAAACAGAAGGGAGTTACTATGAGAAATATTAAAAAAATCACATGCTTCGCATTAGCATTGGTGTTGCTCGCTTTGTCCTTGAATATTAGCGCTTTTGCGGAAAATGATGTGGATTCAAATTTAATCTCTGCATTGCAAGGATTAGAAGAAGTAAAGCATGAATATGGGTTATCTAATGTAAACTTCGAAAATTTTGAAATTGGTAGACCCATACATTGCTATAATTATACTGTAAATGGTTTTGTTGAATGTTACCAGTGTTATCCTTTATTGATTGAAGACGAGTTAAAAATGTTCGCAATTAAAATAGATGATACAGAAAATTCCAATTATCAATTGACAATCGAATATGCTCAAAAAATCAATTCTATGGTTTCAAACAGTACTGATTTCGCTATTGTATTTGGTTGTGATGGTGCCTATATATATGATGGTAAAAACTTTACTTTAATTAGTGAGACCAACTGGCAAGATGACGAGAGACTTTCTATATCTGAAAGTGTGATTTTGCCCTCTACAACAAATATTGTACTTGAAAATATGGACAACGCGGTATCTGCCAATTATTCGTCTAGCAATAAAAACGCGCGGATACCTATCTATTATGGTTGTTCCGTTTCGATTGTTCCGCAAAGTCATAGTTTAACCTGTTGGGCTGCATGTGTGGCCTGCATTGTGAATTATAAAAATGGTACAAATTTAACTGATGTAGATGTTGCCAGAAGTTATTTAGGTGATACATTTAATGTTGCCCAAAGTGGCGATTCTATTGTAACCGTTCTTAGTACATATGGATTGTCATATTCATACAAAAGTGTTGTTCCAAGTTTAGGAACCATGACCACCAATTTCAAAGCGGGCTATCCTATTATTGGTGCCCTTAGCGATCATGTGGTAATAATATATGGTGTACACGTCTCGAGTGAATATGTTTATATCATGGATCCTGATTCTAATGAGAACTCGGTTTCAGAGTTAGGTTATTTGCATTCTTTTACAGCGACATATAGCACTGTTTCAAATACATATGTATATTACAAAGGTGGATACTTGCAGAAAATACAAAAAGGAATTTGTGCGTATTGGGATAATCAATGATGAAAACCGATAAATCTATTAGTATGACCGTTTCGCTCATGCTAATTGTTACATTGATCATGCTTGTTTCGGGTTGCCAAAGGGAAGAAGAAGGAGTTAAACTTTTCGAAAATATCGAGGTTGTCTCCGTTCATGTGTTTGTGTTTGATGGCTCCTACATGCTGGAGGAGCATGAGGTGGCGAGGGTACAGGAGCTACTGCGGGAATGGTGCTTTTACGGTGAAAGCAATCGGGAGGTGGTATATGGGGAAGGTACCGATCTCTATATTACCGATACGGCAGGGATTCTATACAGAATTTCTATGATCGTGGAGTGCTTAAACGGAACCTATCAAGTGCATGTGAATGATATTCATTACGAATGTGATTCTTTTACTGCGTTGCAGTTGTATCATATTGCTTACCGTTATTGAACTATAGAAAAAGGCAACGCCACCTACATGGTAGGTGGCGTTGTGTATTTTATTCCAGATTGGCGATAAAGCGGTCGATCATGCGGAACAGTCGCTCATAGCCCGCATCGTTGGGGTGCAGGCCGTCCTTGGTGAACTTTTCGGCAAGGATCGGCACCTGGGGCTGAATGCCCGATTGGGTGCGCAGGTCAAGCACGGGGAAGGCGAAGAATGCGGCGTTTTTGCGGATGGCATCGGCATAGTCGTCCAGAGACCAGAACCCGTCGCCCTTGTCACGGGGAGCCAGCTTGGTGTTGCGGTGCAAGGGAGTGAAAAAGACGATCCTTGCCCCGGGGTATTTGTTGATGAGGTCAACCGATAGGGTATAGAGCGCACCCCAGAAGGTGTCGGGCGTTTTACAGCCCCAACTACCCATAGGCGCATCTCCGTGACCAAAGTCGTTGGTACCGCCGAAAACACAGATCAGGTCGGCGTGCTCCGGCATTTCGGATACGCGACTGACAAAATCCAGATCCCATCTGGGATTTTCGGAAGGGGCCTTCTGCCGCGCGATGCGGGTACCGCCGATGCCGAAATTGTGGACCGTAGCCTCGGGGTGAGATGCCGCAAACAGAGAAACATAGCAGTTTGCCTTGGCAGAGGCTCCTGCGCCCTCGGTGATGCTGTCACCCAAAAAACAGACTGTTTTACCGTTCAGATTCATTGTTACTAACCTCCATCAAGATGATCTTGATGTCTCTATTGTACTCCCTTTTCCTTTATTTGTCAAGGCAAGTCGATTTTTCCTTGCTTTTATCGGTGCTTCGATTGGCCGCACGGTACTTGTTCGGGGTCATACCGGTCCCGGCGCGGAAGCATTTAATGAAATGGGAAGGGGTATTATAGCCGCACCGTGACATGATCTCCAGCACGGTGTCATCGGTGGTGATCAAAAGCTTTTTGGCGCGGTCGATGCGGATGTCGTTGAGCCATTTGACAAAAGTCTTTCCGGTCTCCTTGTGAAACAGGGCAGAGAAGTAGGTGGGGCTCATGTGACAGCGCTTGGCCATTTCGGCAAGAGAAAGCTCCTGCCCGTAGGACGACATGGCAAAGAGCATGGCGCGGCTGATGGCGGGGGACAGGTTGGGGGGAGTGCGGCAGACGCTGGCGCCTGCCTGCAGCACGCGCGCCAGTATGGCCGAGAGCAGGTGCTTCACCTGTAGATCGGAGTAGGGTTGGCCGGAGCGGTGACGCAGGGTATTATAGATCTCCCGAAGGGCGGCCGCGATATAGGGCGGGGTCTCGTAATACACCCTGGCCGAAAGCGAGAGCGGCAGCAGTAGCTGATTGTCTATCGAGTCTGCGGTAAAGGAGACCACAAAGGAGCGGCAACGGGGCGCATCGGGGATGTGTACCTCATGGAAGTCAAAGGGGGTCATTAAAAACAGACAGTTGTGGCTGACGGGATGGCGCACGCCGTTGAGCAGGCAATAGCCCTCGCAATTCTGATACAGGATCAGCTCATAGTAGTCATGGCTGTGAAGGTCGATGCTGAAGTGATCGCACTTATAATAGATGTTAATATTTTTACCATTTAAAATAGCGCGGCTGAGGTGTCGCATGGCAACCCCTCCCTTTTTCTTTTTTTAGATTATATCATAAAATCTTAAAAAAAGCAAATTTTATCTATAAAAAGAAAAAGACATACCCAAACCGCTTTGATTATAATGAAGATGCACAAAAATTTGCAGTTGCTGTGCCGAAAACTTTAAAAATCAGACAAAACACAAGGAAAAGGTCCTTGTTTTTTATTGAAAAAAACGGCATGGCATAGTAAAATCAAATCAAAGCCGTATCCATTTTGTCAAAACACCCCATGGGGTGTTTGCTTGCTGTTGCAAGCAAACACCAATGAATCCTGTCTGTATCGCTCCGCGTGGGGCGAGATATGAAATCGTCATAGCAAATTCATAAAATGGAGGATCATGATGAAAACATTGAAGCGTGTGTTATTCCTTGTGATGCTGCTGGCGGCCTTTGTCTGCCTGTTTGCCGTCACCGCAGGGGCGGAGACCACCACCGAGGTGGGAACCGTAGCGGCACTTAAGACCGCCGTGTCCGCAGACGGTACGGGAGATGTGATCAAGCTGACTGCCGACATGACATTGACGGAGCAGTTGGTCATTGCCCGCAGTGTGACCATAGACGGCGATGGGCAGTACAAGATCACAGGCGGTATCGGTAGCTCGTCGGCATGTATGATTGTAGCCGGCAATGCCGATGTGACCGATACGCTAAGCATTGCCTTTCGCGGGATTTCACTGGAGAGCACGACAGGCTATGTACTGACTACGGCAGGTACCACCAATCTGACCCTGGCAAGCGGTACTACGGTCACATTGAGCAATCAGAGCAAAACAGGCTCTATTTATTTGCTTTATAATACCCAAGGGTGCACCACGACCATTCAAAGCGGCGCGTCGGTGCAGTTGATCGTCAATCTGACCGCAAACAACATCGATAAGGCCAAGGTTGCGATTTCCAACAAGGGTATCATGCACGTATACGGCTCGGTGATGGTGGGAAATCTGGCGAGCGGTGCCATGTATATGCAGGGGATCAATAACGCCGAAACAACAGGTGTGCTTTACATCTACGACGGTGCTTATATTGCCAACAGCGCACCCGTGACCGTGGATAAATCCTGCACTGTCTGGTGCCGTGGTGATCTGTTCATGACGGGCGGTACGCTTACCGGTGCGGCCAATGCATCGACCTTAGTGGTGGGAGCAAGCACAAGTGAGGTTCAGATCACGGGTGGCAAGATCTCCAATACCTGGGAGGAGATCGAGCTTTCGGATGCGGTAAGCGAATATATTGCAAATGATGCGGATGAGTATCTGTATGCCGCCATCTGCTCCGGTAATGGGAGCGGGAAGAGCCCGAGCATTGTCGTTGGCGGTACTGCCGTGGTGGAGGCCATCGGAGACGGTGTGGCCATTCATGCCTCGGTGAATTCCCCCACGTTGACGATCAAAGAAAATTCTGTTGTTCGAGCAGTGAATGGCATCGCCATTGCGCTGTTAACCGGCGCTAAGCCGACCATTTCGATCGAGGATCATGCCAAGATCGAAGCAACCCATAAGGACGGTATTGCGATTCACACCGGGCGAGGCGGCGGTACCATTACCATGAAGGGGGCCGGTGCGCAGATTTCCGCCGTCGGCACCGCCATTGCCATGGGTGATGCCGAGCAGACCAATTCCGATGGCCGCACCACACTCAAGCTTAACGGCGGTACCATTACGGCCGACGTCTGCATTCTGATAACCACCAAGTTTACCATGGAGCTCAACGGCGCTACGCTGGAGTTCGGCACCTACGGTATTCACGTTTATAACACGACAACCTATGGTCAGACGCATAATGTTACCATTAACAGCGGTGTGATCCGCCAGATCGAGGGCAAGTCGGGCATGGCACTTTATATGCATGCGGGTAAAATCGATCTGACCGTCAACGGCGGAACAATCACCGCAGGCAAGCAGGCGTTGCGAGTGGCCGGTAATACCAAAATAACGATGGCCTTTCGGATGACGGGCGGCACGCTGACCTCCGCCGGAGCCGTTGGCCTGGATCTGATCGGCGATGCCAATGACAGCTTTACCATTACGGGCGGCTCTGTTTGCGGCAACGGCTCTGCCGATGCAGGTGTACAGATCCTGGGCTTTGCCGACGGCACGGGGGTCCCCGTGCTTCAGGTTTACGGCGGATACTTTGAGAGCGCGTATATGTGTGCGCTCCGTGTCTATGAGGGCGCTACCGTGAGCATTTACGGCGGTACGTTCCGCTTTGCCCCCACCTCTTCCTCCCGCTTTTTGCGCAACGTGATCCGTGCGGGCACGGGCAGCACTGTGGGTACGGCCAACATCTATGGCGGTCATTTTATCCATGAGGCGTCGGTTGGCGGTACCGCGGAGGTGGGAGCCGTATTCAACGGTGTGAGCGAGGGCTCGGCCGTCAATCTGTATGCCTATACATGTGAGGGCGGCGACGCGATCCTGCAGGAGCAGAATGTGGTGACCTTGGCCTATCCTTACGGTAGCTATTCCTATGCCTGCAATCTGCCCGAGATGCAGTCGGGCGCCTCGTTGCGTTTGATGGAGGGCAATAACGGCCTGCGCTTTACCTCCTTCTATTCTTATGAGACTGTGGCGGCCCTGCAAGCCATTGCCGACAACGGCACCATCTCCTATGGTACCCTGATTGTGCCCTACGCTTCTCTGACGGGGCTGACCCACTTCTCTCTGGATACCCTGAATGGGGCGGGTGTGGCCTATCTCAACATTCTTGCGAAAAACGGTATTGTGGAAAACGGAACGGGATACCTCATCCGCGCCGCCATTGTCAACATCAAGGAAAAGAACAAGGATGTACCCTTTGCCGCCATCGGTTATGTGACCTACACGGTTAACGGCGAGACGGTCTATAACTACACCATCTTTCATGCAGACGAGCATTCCCGCAGCATCAAGGAGGTGGCGCGCATGGCCACCGAGGATGTGAGCCCCACCAAGAATGCCGCCTATCGCTATGCGCTGGCCGACGGCACCTACAGCCGATTCAGCGAGAGCGCCCGTGAGGTGCTGGCCGAATTCTATCAGCCTGAGAGGGTCATCGATATCTATCTCATCGCGGGTCAGTCCAACGGTGCGGGTATGACCGTCTTTAACGAGGAATTCTTCAACAGCAACGAGAATTTCAAGAACGGATATGAAAATATCCTGTATTACGGCACCGCAGGCAGTGTGCCCAGCCCCTATGATATTCTTTATACCAATCGCGTGACCGTGCCCGAGACCGTAAAAGCGGGCTTTGGCAAGAACGGGAGCTATTTCGGCCCCGAGCTTGGCATGGCAGAGGCGCTGTCCGCCTACTACAACAGTGAGACCGGCCGCACCGCCGGCATCATCAAGTATGCCGTGGGCGGCACCAGCCTGACCGATATTCTGACCGGTCAGAACAGCCCCGCAGGTAACTGGTGCTCCCCCTCCTATCTGGCCAAGTATGGCAGTAAGGGGGAACTGTCGGGCGGACTCTACCGCAACTTCCTTGCCGAGGTGACCGCAGGCATCGAGGCCTATCGTGCCCTGGGCTATCAGGTCAATCTCAAGGCGATCTATTGGATGCAGGGCGAGGGAGACAGCCAGCGTGACGTGCTGGAGGCATATGCCGAAATGCTGGAGCTGCTCATCGGCGATATGCGTCGCGATCTCGGCACCATCACGGGCGGTCGTTGCGAGGATCTGCCCGTCGTCATCGGTGAGATCTCCGATTCCTATAAGATCTCTCATAAGGCCTGCTTTACCGAGTTTATCGCCATGCAGAACCGTGTGGCCGCCAAGCTGGAGCATGTCTGGGTCAATCACTCCGGTGTGTTCGGCGTGGGCACCGATGGCTCGGATTCCTCCCATTGGACCTGTGATGACGGCTTCTACATCGGTCAGATGCTGGGGTGCCTGCTGGCTGATATTGTCCTGGACGCCGATATCACCACACCGACCCTCGGCACTCCCGTGGCAAAGGTCTACAGTGCCGACGGGGCACTGCTCGGCTCCTATGCGTCGCTGGCCCATGCCATTAACAGCGCTCCCGCAGGTGCCCGCGTGGTATTGCTTGACGATCTGACCCTTTACGGCAATCTGAACATCAACAATCGAAATGCCATTACCGTGGACGGCAACGGCCATCGGATCGATTCCTATTCCGTTACCCACGGCGTCCGTCTGGTGGGCTGCCATGTGACCTTTGTGAATTTTGATTTTTACCATCATACCGATGCGAAGGGCGCCTATGCCGTGTACTGCTACGAGGGGGCGACTGTCATCTTCAAGAGCGGCACCTTCAGCTCCTATCAGTTCGGCATTGTGGTGAATGAGAGCGCCACCGTAACCATTGACGGCGGCACCTACATCACCCGCTACAGCGAGGCAGAAACCGGCGCGTCGCTGTATGTCAGCAAGTCCGGTAATGCGGATGTGAACGCCTCCACGGTCACCGTTAACGGCGGTACCTTTGTGAGCATCGGTGTGGGTGCGGCTATTGCCGTCAATAATCTTGCGGGCAACCGCTCGGTGGTGCGCATCAATGCCTGTACCACCGTTACCGATCCCGAGGCACCTGCCGCCATCTACTTCAAGGCAGGCAGCGGCTCCGCTCTCCTGACTGCGGTGAAATAAGATCGGGAGCCCATCGACCAAATAAAAAAGCACTTATGATATAACGATAAAAATCGTCTGTCATAAGTGCTTTTTTGTTGCTTGAGGCGGCTTCTTCCCGTCAGTCATGAAGGGAAGCCTTCGGCCTCATGACGGGCACGCCTCTATTGCGCATCAAGTCTTGTTTTTCAACTTTCTTGCGCCGATTTTGTCAAGAATTTGTCCGCAAATATCGGGGTCGTCACAGGTAAAGCCAAGCGCACCGTTTTCAAAGGATTCTCTATAGACGTTTTCGTCTGTGTTCAGCTTGTAATATACGCAAGGCTTGATGCCCATCAGTGCAAACTCCGTATATCTTGCCTTATCCGCTACGATGCTGTCGTGCTGGATCGGGAAGCCCTGGGCATCCTTATCGCTGCTGTTGAAAAGGCAGACCTCGTCGTAATACTTATACGGATCGTCGGAGGTATATCCCTTCATTTTCGCCTTGGGGTAGAAGCCGTGAATAGAGAAGTCCTCTTTTGTGTAGCGTGTGCGGAGCCAAGCGCAAATGCCCGTGGAAAAGGTGATCACGGTCAGCCTGTCCTTGCCGAACACGCCGTACTTTTTGCAAAGAGACAGCGTCAGCTCTGCGGATGCATAGGCGAAATCGCCAAGCTCCTCGGGATAGTCCTTCAGCTCAAGGAGCAGCTTGAGGTCGGGGCGTGTTGCCATCAGCTCAAGAAATTCCTCAAAGGTGGGAATTTTTTCTCCCTTGAATTCCTCTCCGAACTTTATGCCTGCGTCGGCCTTTCTGACCTCTTCCAGTGTCAGATTGTGAATGGCACCTGTCATATCTGTGGTACGGTCAAGTCTTGCGTCATGGCAGACCACGATATGATAGTCCTTTGTCATATGCGCATCCATCTCAACGGAATCAATGTCAAGCTTCAAAGCCTCTCTGAAGCCGCGCATCGTATTTTCGGGATATTTTGCGCGCCAGCCTCTGTGGGCTGTGAGCGTTACCTTGTTTTCCATACTTTTATTCCATCCCTCTAAAGCTTATTTTGCGTTATGAATAATATTCATCTATGATCAGATCCGCAAAGCGTTCCAGCTCGCCCAGATCCCAAAGGAGCTGGAGCACCGTATACCGATCACGGATCTCCTTGGCATAAAGAATAGCCTGTCTTGCCATTTCCTTGGGTACGCCGATCTCATGGGGCTTGGTGGGGGCGTCAAGCTGCTTTAAAATGTCGTATACAACCTTGGATTTTACGGTCTGATCGGCCAGAGCCTTGATCCCGCTCCAGTTGGCCTCGGTGGCCGCGAGTCTTGCTTCCAATCTCTTGGCACTGTTCTTGCCGCTCTTCTTCTCAAGATCAACGATCTCGTCGGAGGCGCCGAGAAACGCCAGGCGGATCTCCTTTTCCCATTCCTCAAAGGACTTACGGGGGAGCTTTTTGATCTTGTCAAAATCGGGATTCAGCTTTGCTACATATTCGTATGCCCTCAGGGCGATCACCGTACCGATGCCCACCTTGGTGCCGTGGAATACCGCTTCGCGGCCTTCCAGCAGGTAGCGCATTTCCAGGAAGTGCGACATGTGATGCTCACAGCCCGAGGCAGGGCGGGAATTGCCGGCAAAGTCCATGCATACGCCCGAGAGGAGCAGTGCCTCCACAAGATCGGCAATGGCCTCGTTCTGGCCTGCCGCGATGTTATCGCTGTTGGTGACCACCTTCTGAATGGCGGCATCCACAATATCCGAGATGAAATCGCAATGCCATTCATTGTTGACGATCTTGGAAAGGCGCCAGTCGGTCAGGCAGTTGATCTTGCCCAAAAGGTCTCCCACGCCCGAGGCGATCATATCCTTGGGCGCATGAGCCAGGATTTCGGGATCCAGGAAAACGGCGATGGGGGTGTGGGTCTCAAAGGTCAGCTTCAGGTTGTTGTAGATCAGCGCAGAGCCGCCCGAAATGTAGCCGTCCATGGAGGGCGCGGTGCCGACGATGCAATAAGGCTTGCAGGCAACGGCACTGACATATCGGCAAATATCGTTGATGGTTCCGCTGCCCACCGCGAGGATCAGGTCGGAATCAAGAGCCATACCCATGGCAAGATTTCCGATGAAGTGCTCGTTGGGGAGCACAGAGTCCTCCTGATACATATGCAGCTTGAAGGAAATCTGATTTTGCTCCAGGACCCGGCAGACCTTGCCTGCGGCAACGCGATAGGTGTTTTTGTCGCATACAACGGTCAGCTTTTTGTATCCCTTGCTCTTCAGAAAATCGACCAGCTCATGCTCGATGACATTTTCCTTGATCTCGATGGTCTCCACTCTGGAGCGGTGTGTTCTGCCGCAGGAGCAGTCTATGGATTTTGCAATGTATTGTTCGATCATGACGGCTTTCTCCTTACTTCTGTCCGTAATAGGCACCGGCACCGTGCTTACGGAAATAATGCTTATCCTGCAATGCCTGGGGAGCGGGTGCGACGTTGCCGTCGGTCAGGGTCTTGGCGATGTAGCTCATATAGGCGCATTCCTCCAGAACCAATGCATTCTCCACTGCCTTTTCGGGCGTTTTACCCCAGGCGAACGGGCCATGCTTGCATACAAGAATGGCAGGAACCGCCATGGGATCGATTTTCAGCTCGTTCAGTGTTTCGACAATGACCTTGCCTGTGTTCAGCTCGTAATCGTTTTTGATTTCCTGCTCGGTCAGGTGTCTGGTGCAGGGAACCGTTCCGTAGAAATGGTCGGCGTGAGTGGTGCCAAAGCAGGGGATGCCCTGCTCGGCCTGTGCGGTACCGGTCGCCCATCTGGAGTGGGTATGGACAACGGCCTTGATCTCGGGATAGTTCCGATACAGCTCCAGGTGGGTAGCAAGATCGGAGGAGGGGCGAAGATTTCCCTCCACAACCTTTCCGTCCAGGTCGGTGACCACCATCATATCTGCGGTCATCTCGGCGTAGCTCACACCGGAGGGCTTGATCACTACATAGCGGCGATCCTCCGAAATACCGGATACATTACCCCAGGTAAGGGTGATCAGTCCGTATTCCTTCAGAAGCAGGTTTGCGCGGCAGACTTCGTTTTTCAACTGTTCCAACATCATTAAATCCTCTTTTCATATTGATCGTTCAGCCATTTTGCGGCTTTTGCAATTTCGGTTACATCATCGGTACCGTCCTGATGCCACATTTCTATCATATAAGGACCGGTATAGTTCAATTTTTCAAGCTGGCCGAAGCGGGCAGGGAAGTCTACACAGCCCGAACCGAACGGAACACACTTGAATTTCCCCTCATAGCTCTCGGTGGGCGGTATGGTATCCTTCAGATGGATGGCCACGATACTCCCGATGCCCTTGTTCAGCTCGGCCTCGGGATCATTCTCGCTCCAGGCCGACAGGTTGCCGAGATCGGGATAGACGCGATACCAGGGCGAATTGATCTTTTTTTCATACGGCATATGCTTGCTGATCGAATTCATAAAGGGCGTGTCCATAATCTCCATGGCCAGCATGACCTGCGCGTTGGCGGCACGCTCTGCGGCCCACATCATGCCTTCCTCAAAGCGGCGCACGCTATCCTCGGTGGAGTCCTCGTAATACACGTCATACCCCGCAAGCTGAATGACGCGAATCCCGAGCTCGCCGGAAAACTCGATGGCCTTTTCCATAATATCGTGGGCTCTTTCTCTGATGGCGGGATCCTTGCTCCCGAAGGGGAATCTGCGGTGACCGCTCAGGCACATGGAGCGCAGCGTCACGCCGGATGCCCACATGGCATCGACCAGCTCCTTTTTTTGCGTGCGGCTCCAATCCAGCCTTGACAGGCGCTCGTCGGTTTCGTCGATGCTGATCTCAACGTAGTCAAAGCCCAGTCTTGCCGCTCTGTCAAGTCGCTCGCTCCAACTGATTTTCGGGTCAAACGCTTTTTCGTAAATTCCTGCAGAATGCTTTCCAAACACGGTTACGACCTCCTGTTCATTTTTATTTATTTTAAGTATACCACGCAAACGATCAAGCGTCAACGCAAAAAACGGTTAGACGATCGAAATTGACAAATCAATCAAAATATGGTAAAATTCAATCATGATCGGTGAAGGAGGTGCGATTTCGATGAACGACCGACAGGAAAAAATCTACAAAATATTAAATAAGCAGGGTAATGCCTCCGTTGAGCAATTAAAGCAGGAGATCTTTGCAAGTGAGGCGACCATACGTCGGGATCTGACGCAAATGGAGCAGGAGGGCCTGCTGATCCGCACCTGGGGGGGAGCGGTTTCCACCGGGAATGTAAACAATGACCCGCCCTTGTTTGTGCGCTCCAACGCCAATGCCAATGCCAAAAATACCATTGCGAAAATCGCCATCGGCTTTTTACGGGATAATGTCACGGTCTTTCTTGCATCCGGCACCACCGTGGCAAGGCTTGCAAAAAATTTTCATAAGTGCGAAAACCTTACGGTGATCACCAATGGACTGGATACGGTGGGCGCGCTGAGCAATCATCTGTCTGCCAAGGTCATCGTACCGGGCGGTGAGCTTTACGAAAACTATGATCTGATCGGAACACTGACCGAAAGCACCATCGAGCAATTCAATGCAGATCTGTTTTTCTTCTCCTGCAGCGGCATTACCGCAGAGGGCTTCAGCTCTGTTGATATGATCAGACTGAATATTATAAAAAAAATGAAGAAGAACAGCGCAAAAACCATTTTGCTGGCAGATACGTCAAAGGTGGGGAAGAAATATACCTATAAGGGCTTTGGATTTGAGGAGATCGATTATGTGGTGATGGAGGCAAAGCCAAACGACATGGCCTTGAGAAAAGCGCTTGGTAAAAAGCTGATCACGACAAAGGTTTTTTAACAAAAAGGGGTACAAACAAAAATGGGTGATGTCCTTAACGGAGAATTTGAAAAATCCGCTAAGTGCGACCATCGCATTTGTCTGGACAATGCAGTTAAAGGCTAAGCCCAAGCCCCTATTACAAGCAGAAAGAGAGAACAAATCGGTTTATATCCGAAATGTTCTCTCTTTTCTGTTAGTGAAGTTTTTGCTGACGCAAAAGTGAAATTGTGCTATGCACAGTGAAGTTGCTCGTCAAGGCTCGTAGTGAAGTTAAGTTTGCCCATTACTTCGCCGCAAGGCGAAACTTCACTCACGAAGTGAACTTCCCTATCGCAGATAACTTCACTTGCCCTCAAGGGCAAACTTAGTTTTAGCGTGTTCTCCATTATGGAGAACACGCTAAATGTTCGTACTCCTTTTTCATTTTGGAGCCTTGCAGCAGTGATAGCCTTGCTTAATTTAATATATTTTTCAGATATTCGATCGTTTCGATAATATCCTTGGTCTGCTGCTCGCCGCTGATCTCACGCTCGATGATATAATTCCCGGTGTAGCCTACCGCCTGCAAGCGCTTGACGACCTCGGGCAGATTGGCCATGCCGTCGCCAACCTTGACCTCCTTGCCCAGTGCCTGGCCGCTGGTGGGATAGAAGCCGTCCTTGATGTGTGTATCCATGACGTACTTGCCGAATACGGTGATGGCATCGGCAGAGTTGGCCTTGCCGTAAAGGATCAGGTTTGCGGTATCCATGTTGATGCCCACATTGTCATATCCGAGTGCTTCGATAAAGCGCAGCAGGGTGACAGGAGTCTCCTGCCCGGTTTCAAAGAGGAAGCAGATCCCTCTTTTTTGGCATGCCTTCACGATATGGCGCAGGGCGGCAAGAACATCGCAATACTGGGGATCGTTGATGTTCTCGGGGAGAAAGCCCACATGGGTGGCGATGCGGGACACGCCGAGCTTAACGGCAAAATCCGCACCGCAAATGATCTCCTCCATGCGCTTCATGCGATACGCCTGGGGAACGATGCCAAGGGTTGACGGCCCTCCCGTAAAGTTCCACTCCTTAGGTCCCGACCAGCCTGCCCAAAGGGTAGAGATCTCGATATCGTTTTCTTTTGCCGCGGAAAGGATCTCTGCCGCCTTTTCGTCGGTGTAGAGCGAGGTGTCCCAAACGGAGACCTGACAGCACTCGCATCCAAGGGCCTTGGCCTTTTCGAACTCCGCAAAAACGTCCGTGTCGGTACGCAGAACGATCATCACGCCGATTTTATTCATAACATACGCCTCCTGTCATAACACAAATTTTGGATTTTCTATTGACAATTCTATTATACGGCGCTAAAATAGGCCTGTCAATCACACATTTTTGCGATATGTGTGATATTTTTGCGAATGGAGAGATCAAGTGAGCCATTACGAAAATCACAATCTGGAGGATCGCGAGCTTCCGTTCATTTATAAGGAGCGTGCCGTTCGGCCCACCGATCGGAGCTTCGGCTCCTCCAACTGGCATGAAAATATCGAAATTTTGTATATTGTTGCGGGGAGCGGGGCCATCTCCAACAACGGTCATACCATTTCGGTGTCGCAAGGGGATGTTGCGGTGATCAATGCCAATCATCTGCACGCTTTAGCGGCCGGTGAGAGGGAAATGCGCTATAGATACCTCATCGTTGACCGTTCCTTTTGCCTTGCCAACGGATTTGACAGCACGGCCGTCTCCTTTGATACGCTGATCAACGATAAACACCTGCGGAGCTTAATGGAGGAGCTGCACAAGGCATACGAATTGCCCGAGGAGACTCCGTTCCGCACGCTTCGCATCCGCAGTCTCGTGCTTGATCTGATGCTCTTGCTTTGCAGGAATCACGGATCATCGGCCGAGCAAGGGGAACGTACCGAGCGAAGCGTCACCTATACAAAACAGGCGATTGCGTATATCCGGGCCTCTTACGATAAGGATTTTTCGCTTGACGATGTGGCTGCGTTTGTGGGGGTCAATAAATGCTATCTATCACGCGAGTTTCATAAGTATACGGGGTATACCTTTGTGGATTATGTCAATCGGACGCGATGCAGTATGGCACAGCAGCTG
Source organism: Clostridia bacterium (assembly GCA_017451735.1). Classification (GTDB taxonomy): domain Bacteria; phylum Bacillota; class Clostridia; order Oscillospirales; family CAG-272; genus Firm-07. Next base: position 44,889 of record JAFTNU010000045.1, on the reverse strand, counting down.
CTTTTGGATGCGCGGTTGAGTATTCATGAGGTGGGGAAGCGTTGCGGCTTTGAAACCCGTTCCTATTTTGCAAGAAGCTTTCGGCGATACACGGGAATGCGCCCCGGAGAATACCGCGATGCATTCCTGAATAAATAGAGTATCAAAATAGTCGGCTTTGCGCCTGCACCGCAGCAAAAAAGAGAGAGCCACCCGTTTGGGTGGCTCTCTCTTTTGGGTGATTGTGACCTTAGTAGATACTGACATCACATCGGTTGCAAATTGACAAATGAGATTGCTTTTTACGGTTTGATCGCTAACGTAACGATAATTTCTTATAAGCTAACGGCGTTGTTCCGACCAGCTTACGGAAGGAGCGGTGAAAGCTACGTTCGTTGGAAAAGCCGCATTCCAATGCAATATCAAGGATCTGCCGGTCACTTGTCAGCAACAGATTTTTGGCGTATTCGATTCGCAAGGAAGAAAGAAGCGTGTTGAAATTCATATTGGGAATGGTGTTCAATACGTGTGAAAGATAACTTTGGCTATACCCCAAAGCAGTTGCTAACGAGCGAAGCGTTATATTTTTCTGAAAATGTCCGTTTATGTATAAAAGAACAGCGGATAAGACACCTTTATTTTCCGTCTGTGCTTTCGCAGGCACAAAACGGGTATATTCTTCAAATATCGCATAGAGCGCCGCCTTGATGCCGTACAGATTACGGTCGGCAGCATAGATCAAATGCTCTTTTACGTAGGCAAAAAGCGACCTTGTCGGCTCAAATACAGAGCGGGCGCCCTCACGCAGTCCATTTTCCGGAGCAAAATCCGCCACATAGAAGCTTGAGAATACGGCAATCCATATCCTGCAGTGCTTTGGCGTTTCAAAGCTATGAATCCCAAATGGCTCTATCAGCGCAATATCTCCCGCTGTTGCCCTTTCCTTTCTGCCGTTTACGGTAATATCAATTTCACCGTCAAGCACGACTACGACCTCTGTGAATTGGTGGATATGGGGCTGATAGTTATAGATACCCTCGTGAAACCGACATCTGAATGTATCGCCATAGCCAAAATTGTCTGTTTGTATCCGCATATGACCGCCCTTATCAAATAATACAGCATATTCTGTCTATAATCATATCATAGATGTCCCGCGTCTGTCAACATTTTATGGTATAATGGATTCACCAAAATGTATTCAGGAGGATTATAATGGCAAGATGGTCAAAAGAAAAGGCATGGGACTGGTATAACCGTTTGCCTTGGATACGCGGTTGTAATTTTATGGGTAGCGACTGTGCTAACCGTATCGATCAGTGGCAAGAATACGGATTTGAAGAAAAGCTGGTAACTGCCGAAAAGGAATTCGCCTTAATGGAATCTATTGGTTATAATTCCATCCGCATCATTATAGAGTATGAGGTTTGGGCTGAGCAACACGACGGATTTATGGAACGGCTTGATCGGTATCTGGATGCTGCTGATCGGCACGGTATTACCACTATGATCGTGCTTTCCAACGAATGCTCGGTAAGAACACCGACCTATGTGCCGCCTGTGTTCGGTGAGCAGTTCTGGGAGCCCGGATATCATGGCGGAAAGGATTTTAAGACATGGTATCAGCATGGTATCGATAGCAGATATCATATTTTGGATGATCCCGAGATTGCACCAAAATACTACGAAATGGTACGGGAGCTGATTACAAAATATAAGAATGACAAGCGTATTCTCGTTTGGAACCTGATGAATGAGCCCGGAAACGGTAGGGGAAGCAAGAGCCTTCCTCATCTGAAAAAATTCTTTGAAATAGGACGGGAGATCGATCCGATCCAGCCCCTTTGTGCTGACGTATGGCGAGGAATGAAAGAGGGGCGCGCAACGACCGAGATCGAGCAATTCGCATTGGAGGAATCCGATGTGATCAGCTATCACAGTTATGCTTCTTATATGGATAACGTCTTGATCCTGAAGCAATTAAAAGCGTACGATCGCCCGATTTTCAATACCGAGTGGCTCTCACGCCCCAGCGGTAATACGGTACAATTGATGCTTCCGCTTTTCTTTTTGGAAAACGTCGGTTGCTATCAATGGGGCTTCGTTGCCGGAAAATATCAGACCTATGAGCCGTCGCAGGGGGTATGGAGAAAATATGAGGAGCTGGGATATGAAGCGGTCAAGCATTTGGATTTTACCAAATGGCAACACGACCTCTACCGTCCGGGCGGAAGATTTCCGTACGATCCCGAGGAGATAGAGATTATCAAAAAGCTTGGGGAGCTTGCCGACGAGAAAAAACGAGGCGAAGTTCGCTTTGAGGGGGATGATTTTGCATGAAGCTTATCAAGTCGCAAGCAAGATACACATCGGTGTGTGATGACAGAAAATGAAAATATAAAAAATAAGGGTTTCAAAGAGAAAATCTTTGCAACCCTTTGTGTTTTTAAGCGAATGACAGGCCGATGCTCCTCGTGTTGGGACGCGCGCGTTGCGCGCTATTCGTCGCGCAAGTCCTGCGGACTTGCGCTTGACCGTCGCTTCGCGACTAGCACCGCAGCCAAAAAGAGAGAGCCACCCAAACGGGTGGCTCTCTCTTTTTGGCTGCGGTGCTAGGATTCGAACCTAGGAAATGACGGAGTCAGAGTCCGTTGCCTTACCACTTGGCGACACCGCAATGTTTTGAACACGGGATATTATAGCAGAATCGGAAACAATTGTCAAGCCTTTTTGATAAAAAAGTTGAAAATGTCAGATCTCTTTGGCGCGGTGAAAATATTGTGCGCCATCGGGACAAAATTATACATACCGATGGGGAAGTGCAAAGACGTTCAAAAAATTTTTGAAAAGACCTTGAAAAGCGTCTTTGGCTGTGTTATAATAAATTCGTTGCGATAGGCGGAGCCTATGGTACATGGGCCCGTAGCTCAGCCGGGAGAGCGCTGCGTTCGCAACGCAGAGGTCGAGGGTTCGATCCCCTTCGGGTCCACCAGCCGATACTGTCGGCAACAGATCTCCATAATTTTATATCTACCCGTGGCACAGCTGGATAGCGCGTCAGACTCCGACTCTGAAGGTCGAAGGTTCGAATCCTTTCGGGTAGGCCAACAGGAAAAGGGCACCGCATGGTGCCCTTTTCCTGTTGGCCTACCCGAAAGGTAAAAAGAAACAAGTTCGCCGCAGGCGAACGAAGGGAAAGGTTGCTTGCAACCTTTCAACACAAACCATAGGTTTGTGTGACGAATAGGCACCAACGGTGCCGTCTTTCGGGTGAATTCACAAAGGGCACCGCATGGTGCCCTTTTCCTGTTGGCCTACCCGAAAGGTAAAAAGAAACAAGTTCGCCACAGGCGAACGAAGGGAAAGGTTGCTTGCAACCTTTCAACACAAGCCTGTGGCTTGTGTGACGAATAGCCCGCGCTTGCGTGGGCGTCCTTTCGGATAAAGATAAAAGGGTAAAAAGATATCGCCCGGAAAAGCCTTGAAAAATCAAGGCTTTTTCGCTTTTTTGAGCGAATTTTTTAATTCGATTTTGCAGATGAGAAGTGGGTATTTTCCGACACTGAACGGATTTGAACTCACGCGAGAACGAAAATCGCCCAAAACACACAGCACAGAGAAAAAAGCTCTGTGCTTTTATTATTGAGTTTAATTGAGTTTAATTAACTGTTTTCTATTGACTTTTCAAAAGAATTATAGTAAAATAATGATGCCAAACCAACTGAATATTTTAGCAAGGGCTATTTTTATCTTTATGGGGTAAATATACTCTTTTTTCGCTATTCCTATTTGAGTTTGATAAAAATGCAAGCTCTTACTGGGAATGGCGTAGATTAGTTCTTGCTTTTTCAGTTGGTTTGGCGACTATCGGAGTTTGCGTTTTTTGTGCGGTTTACTTCGGTAGCCGCACTTTTTATTTTTGTGGAGGAAAGCATAATGAACGTATCACTTTACAATCAACTAATGAATGCAAAAGCTTGCCTAAAAGAGAACGAAAGAATTGATAAAACCATTGCTGGAACACATCAACAAATTAATGCTCACGAGCATTACCTAAATACATGTAAAAGTGTAAAAGAATATAGAAAAAGAAAAAGAGAACCTTTCATTGATAAAGCGGGACGGTTTTTTTCTAAATTAGTCTTTCCCGAATTTGAAAGTTGCCTTTCTGCATTTTTTCACTATGTTTATTTGTTTCCGTTAGTAGCAACATGTGCGATATTATTTTACATACTTTATGGAGTATGCTATCTTTTGGGTTACCCCTTAATCAAGCAAAACGAAAAAAAGCAGAACAAAAAATATAAAGACGAGTATGAGGAAAGTATAAAAACCACAAAAAACCAAATACTTTCTTTAGAAAGTCATATTAAAGAATTGAAAAATGAAAGAAAAGAATTCAATGAAAAAATGGGAAACCCGTTGGCTCTATTGCCCAATCACTGGTGGAACCATATAGATTGGATCATACATTATGTAAAAACCGGACAGGCTCATTCATTGGAACAAGCATTGGATTTTGTGAGCAGAGACATAAGAGAACTGCATGAGATGGAACAACGAGAAGAAGATAGAAGAGAGCGTGCTCAACAGTATAAAGAAACACAGGATACATTAGAAGCAATAGCGAGAAATCAAGAAAGAATTGCATATGATATAGAGCAAGCGGAAAAAGAAAGACGAGAAAGGGATAGATGGTAAAAGTTCCATTTGATTTAAATGAGATAAAAACGAATAATGAAAAGGTGCTGACGAAGCTTTCCGACCAATAACGGAGAAATTTTTATTTTACCCACAAGTTCAGATCCATGCAAAAATAACGCATAATATCTTTTCTGTCCTTTATTCACAAACAGAAGGATCCACCCCCGCATGGGGGTGGATCCTTCTGTTTGGCTTGCCCTGTGGCTTGTGTGACGAATAGCCCGCGCTTGCGTGGGCGTCCTTTCGGATAAAGAGATAAAAGGGTAAAAAGATATCGCCCCCAAAAAGCCTTGATTTTTCAAGGCTTTTTCCTTTTGCTTTTTGCAGGAAGATAAGCGCTCGGCGGGCTTCCTGTTAATTTTTGAAAGCAACCCGAAAAATGAAAGATCTCGGAAAAGCCTATCTGCTCCGCGACCTCGGAAACGGTGTATTCTCCCGATCTTAAAAGCGAAATCGCAGTATTGATCCTGTATTCCAGCAAGTATTGATGAAGCGTATATCCCGTTTGCTTTTTCAAAAGCTGGTTCAGATAATTTTCATGATACGAAAAATGCTCGGCTACCGATGCATTTGTAAGCGGCTCGTCAAAGTGCTCTCTCACATAGGCGAGAATGGCTTCCCCTTTGTTTTTTTGAAGTGAAGCCAGCCCCTCTTGGTTTGAGCGCAAGGCGCAGATGAGAATATCCTTGAGCAATGCGCCGCACCGTTCATTATAGTAGATATTCTTGTGATTGTATTCTTCAATGATTTCTTGGAATGTTTCTTTTTTATAAAAATCCGACAGATATATGACCTCGGGGATCCCGTTTAAGTTCTCCGAAAGACGCTGCTCGACAAGCATATCGGTGCGGTAATCGCACTCCTTGACGTATGAAAGCGGGGCACCCATGTTTTCTTGCTTGCAAAGCAAATCGAAATTGTACGCAAGAAGGATCATATCGTCGGCTTCGGAGGTGTTCTGATAAGGAGTACCGCTTTTTACAAAAAGAAAGGTGTTCGGCTTTATGGAATACGGTCGTTCTCTGACGGTGATCTCGCCCTCGCCGGAGATGCAAAAAAAGATACGGTGATCGACGCCGACGATGGAACCGCGAGGGATGTTTTTTTGTACTCTGGCAAATCTGACGTAGGGATTGACTTCGATCAAATTCATGCTGCCCTCAAAATCTTTGTTTTTTGTAAAAATATCTTTGCTTTTCTCATTCATTATATCACGGTTTTGTGATAAATTCAAGTATAACTTTTTAAAAGAAAGAGGTTCGATCATATGAAAAAAGCAAAAATTGCCCTTGTAGGCTTGGGACACTATATTTACTTTAATCAATTTGAGGGGCTTCGTGAGGAGCTGATGCAAAAAAGCGAGGATTTCAAGAAATATCTTGTCCCCTCCGTATGCGATACAATCGATCTTGGGTACGTCGATTGTGTTGATGATGCCTTTCGTGCGGTTCGTAGCTTAAAAAAGGAGGACGCCGATCTTCTTTTCGTCATTATGTCCACCTATGTGCCCTCCGCCGTTTGCGCTCCCTTTGCAAGGTATCTTGATATTCCGCAAGTGCTGGTGGGTATTCAACCCCTGGAGCACTTGGATTATTCCCATACCACAACCTATATGCAGCTTTGCAACGATGACGTGTGCGCAATGCCCGAGGTAGCAGGTGTTTACGAGCGTCTTGGAAGGAGGATTCCTCCGTGCATTGTGGCATCGTCCTCACAAAACGAGAAAATTCAAAAGCAGGTTTCCGAATGGGTCGCGGCGGCGACGGCTATGGCAGGCTTCAAGTATGAAACCTTCGGCTATCTCGGACACACCTACGAGGGAATGTACGATATGCACACCGATCCCACCGCATTCACTGCTGCCTTTGGTTCTCACGTAAAAATGCTGGAGATGTGCGAGCTTGCAAGACTTTCAAGGGAGGTCACGGAGGAAGAAATCAAAGAACAGATAGGGGAGATCACCGATATCTTTGAGATCTGCGATCCGTCTATTGATCCATTGACCGACTTTGTTAAGGAGGAGGATCTTGTCTATTCCGCAAGACAGTCGGTGGCTCTGAAAAAGCTTGTGGCAAACAACAAGCTGACTGCTCTCGCGTACTATTACAAGAGCGAGCCAGACAACACCTACGAGCAGTTAGCCGCAAATCTTATCATCGGCAACACGCTCCTGACCTCGTCGGGAATCCCCTTGGCAGGAGAAGCCGACCTAAAAACAGCCGCCGCCATGTTGATTATGAAGAATATCGGTGGAGGAGGCTCGTTTGCCGAGATACACCCCTTTGATATCTCCGATGACGTTGTGCTCATCGGTCACGACGGACCGCACAATATCGCCATCGCGGAGGGTAAGCCCCGACTTCGCAAGCTGAAAAAATACCACGGAAAATCGGGCAGCGGCATCGGCGTCGAGTTCTCGCTCAAGGCAGGTCCTATTACCATGCTCAGCATCAATGTGGATCGAAACGGAAAATTCCGCATGATCGCGGCAGAGGGTATGTCGATCGCGGGAGATATTCCCCAAACGGGCAACACGAACACGCGTGTCAGCTTCGGCGGTGATGTGTGCGATTTTCTCGCTCGTTGGTGCGAGGCAGGTCCTACCCATCATTTGGCGCTTGGCGTGGGGCATCATCTGAGCACTTTGCGTAAATTTGCAAGGATCAGTGGCATTGAGCTGATTGAGGTTAAGGGAAAATGAGGCGCGATCTGTTTGTTTTCGCGGGTCAATCCAATATGATGGGCGCCTCGGTTTTTCCGCCAAGAAAGCCCCTTTCTATTCAGCATTCCTATGAATACAAGCACAAGCCACGTCGGCTGGGAGAACCCAAGGGCACGTTCGTTCCCTCCGGATATCCTGTGGGAGAGTTCTCTTATGTGGATATGGAACGCGCCTATGCTCCCGATATGGTTGATGAATCGGGGAAAAGCAGGCTGACAAATTACAGAAAGAATACGTATTTTTGCCCCTCCATGTCCTCTCTCGCCTCTGAGGAGAGCCGTACAGAGCATTCTTTCTCTTCTTTTTCGGAGGTGAGCGCGCAAAACGGAGCAACGCTTGCCCCGTTTCTCGCACAGGAATGGGAGAAAATGGGGTATGCCTGTTCCTATGCGCATATCGCCAAGGGCGCCGTTCGCGCCGCGCACTATCTGACAGATGATATGGCAGCGGAATACGGGCACCGTATGGCAGAGTTTAATAAAGTACACGGTACGTGTTTTGAAGAAACGATACCGCCCGGACATCGAATGCCCGGTGCCGCCGATTATTTCTTTGAAAAATGCAAGGATTTCTTTCAGGATGCAAAAGCCGCCTTTCCCGACGACGACTTATCCTCCCGATGCTTTTTCTGGCTTCAAGGCGAAGGGGATGCAATAAGCTCTTCCGTTGAATATGAGATTCAAATGGAAATTCTGTGGAATGCGCTAAAGCGGATCGGATTTACTCATTTTTTCTGTATTCGTGTTGATTTTTTCGGGAAACCCGAAATTGCCGGTATCATGAAAGCGCAGGAAAGTTTTACAAAACGTGCAAAAGGTGCATATATGCTGACACGCGCGGCTTCATATTTTCCTTATGCACTAAAAGATGAAAGTGATTGGTTTATTTCGCCTCCGAACGAAGAATACGAAAACTGTCGCGACAGTTTTTATGGATACGGAAATCAACATATCAATGAAAAAGGCTTTTCGGTCATTGCCAAGCACGCGGTGAAAAATCTTTGCCGTGTGCTGATAGAAGGACAGGAGCCGCTTCTTGAGGAGGAAAATATAAAAAACCTAATCGTTATGGAGAAAGAAAGATGAACGGTTATCCATTTCGAACGCTTGGAGATTGATGCGGAGGGCACGTAAACTTTCAAGAATCAGCAGCATCAAATAAATCAAAAAACAATACTGTGAGGAGGCGTCAAAATGAAAGAAAATTATATATTTCCGGCAGATTGTAAGGCGATTATCGATGTAACCAAGCCGCCTTATAACGTTGATAATACGGGAAAAAGAGATTGCACGCGGCAATTGTGCGCGTTGGTTGATGAAATTCTCGGAGACTATGAAAAAAATTTTTACGAGACCAAAGAAAAACTGGAAAGCATGGAAGATGAGAATGCGTTGATCTCTTTCGAAATACGGAAGATAAATGGAAAAAGCAACGTCATTTTTCCTGAAAATCTTCCACTTTCCAAGATAATCTATTTTCCAAACGGTACTTATCTCGTAAGCGATACCATCTCCTATTCCAAGGAAGAATTCAGAAATTTTCTTGGTGGGGTTCGTCATCTGGAAATGAATTGTCAGCTTCGTTTTATGGGGCAAAGCCGTGACGGTGTTGTGATAAAGCTTAAGGATCATTGCAAAGGATTTGAGTTTGGAAACGACAGACCTGTTATTGACTTTATGCGTGGTGAGCAATCCAATATCGCGATGACAAATATGCTCGAAAATATAACCGTTGATATTGGAGCCGGCAATCCGGGAGCAACGGGAATCCGATATTTTGCCAACAATACGGGGGCAATCAGAAACGTAAAAATTGTGTCCGGTGATCCACAAGGCAGAGGACACACGGGATTGTCTATTTTACATTCAAAGGTATCGGCGGGCTACGTAAAAAATATAGAGGTTATCGGATTTAATTACGGTATTCGGATTGCTTCCCAATATATGAATTCGGTACTCGAACACGTTATATTAAAGAATCAACTTCGATGGGGATTTTTTATAGAAGGAAATATGGTCACCATTCGGGATCTTTACAGTGAGAATTTTGTTCCCGCGCTGAAGGTAGATGGATTGACGGCTCGCGTTATCCTTACCGACGCGAAGCTATTCGGAGGAAATCCGCTGGACGTTGCGGTTCGCCATTGCTTTGGGCATCTTATGCTCCGCAACATAACCGCGAGTGGATACGGAAAAATTGTACCTCGTCGCTGGATCCGCGCGGAGGTAGAGGATAATCATGAATATTTAAAGGAAGTCGTTTTGGGCGGTCCTATGCTGCTTTTCGAAAACAATCCCTCCCATTCGATGAACCTTTCTGTGAGGGAAACGCCTGAGGTTCCGTGGGATTCCCCGGATAATTGGGTAAGCGTAAATGATTTCGGTGCGGTTGGAGACGGTATCACCGATGATACCGAGGCAATCAGAAGAGCCTTTGCGTCCGGAAGACCAACCGTATATTTTCAACCGGGACAATATTTGATAGACGACGTCATTGAGATACCCGCTACCTTACGGCGCGTTCAATTTATGTTTTCAGACATTGTATCGGGAGAAAAGCTGAAAAAGCGCAGGCACACGGGCGCCTTTTTGATTAAAGAGTATTCCGACGAACCTGTTGTCATAGAAGATCTTTTCGCGTGGGAAAAATTCAATGGCTTTATGACCTTGGTTGAGCACGCATGTACGCGAACGGTTATTTTCAGTGACGTTCACGTGCAGACGGCGTCCGTTTACTTTAATACCGTTCCGAGGGGTGCGGTGTTTATGGAAAACACGGGATGCACCATTGGCGGAATACCCGGCGCGGGTCATAGAAAAGACCCCCTCCCCCATGAAGATTGGGATGCTTACTCGCGCGAAACACCCTGCTTTTATTTTAAAGGACAGGAAGTATACTGCAGACAGTTAAATCCGGAACGCTCCTTGCGTGAGGTGATCAACGATGGCGGTAAATTATGGGTATTGGGCGGAAAAACCGAGGAGGAAAGCACTGCCTTTGAAACGGTAAACGGAGGCTTTACCGAGGTTTTAGGCGTTGTTTTCGCTCTCGTTTCCGGACGGGAGAATGCGCTGATCATCAATGAAAACTCTAACGTTTCCGTTTACGCGTCTACGTTTAATACCGCTATGGCAAGCAGCCTGCCGATTGCGGTAAAAGAAACGAGAGGGGGAGAAACGCGAACGCTACGGCATGAGGATATTCCGATTTGCGCGTTGGGATGCTATACCTTGCCGCTCTATATCGGCGTTCAAAATCATAACGAGAGAGAAAAATATGAAAAATTGGTTGTTACGGAGGATGAAGCATGAATCAATATCCCTTTGAACATCCCGACGATCGATACAGAGGTCTTGACCTTTGGATGGTAAACGATCAACTCGAGGACGAGGAAATAGAAAGACAGGTAAAGGAATTTCGAGAAAAAGGCTTTTATTCGGTCATTTTTCGCACGTATAACGGCTTGATATCGGATTATCCCGGTCCGAATTTCAAGAACAAGGTACGTGTAGCGATTGAAGCGGCAAAGAAATGCGGATTAAAGATTGCCCTGCAGGCAGGCTTCATGCCATCGGCTTATCCCGCTTTGCCAAAGAATTTTGCGCTTCATCGCATCGTTCCCGTTCCCGAAGCGGAGCTGACCGATGAGCATATCGTGTTGTCCCGCGTGAATGGGATAGCCTTTACCGACCGGATCGCCGCCGCAACCGTCAATATGCTTGATGAAGCGTCAGTAGAGTATTATATCCGCACGGCATACGAGGAGATGTGGTCGGAGTTTGCCGACGAATTCGGAAAAACTGTCATTTCGGTATGGCTGGATGAACCCCGTTTTGACAACCGTTATCTCACGTGGACTCCCGACTTCGATCAGCATTTTGCAGCTCGTTACGGATATAGCATACAGGAGAAAATTCCTGCGCTCTATTACGATATTGGTGATTATAAAAAGGTACGATACGATTATTTCACCTTTATTCGCGATACCATGGAAAAAAATTACTACTCAAGGGTTCGCGATTGGTGTCACGCCCACGGTCTTTCCTTTGCGGGGCATTTGATGGGAGAGGAATATCTCGCCACACAGATCTCGCAATCGGTGGCATCTATGCCGTTTTATAAATATTTTGACATTCCCGGAGTAGATATGCTTGCATCGTGCCATGACTGGTACGACAAGCCCCAGCTTCCGATTCTTCAAAAAAAGCGAAGATATGTTGAGCGTTCCATGCACGTATCCGCCATACAATGTACGTCCGCGGCGGAGCAAACGGGAAAAGAATTAAAGCTATGCGAAATGTACGGTGTTACGTCTCCGGGATTTGTCTTTCGGGATATGATGCATATGTTTGACTTTTTCGCGGCAAACGGAATCAATCACCAATGTATGCACGCGCTTTTCTATTCCCCTCGCGGATTTCGCAAGCGCTTTTATCCCCAATCCTTTAACGTCTATCAGCCGTTCTGGGAAAATTTCAGGAACGTAAAGGATTACGTTGCCTCGGTCAGCAGCTTTATCAGTATGGGAAACTCTGCAACGGATGTCGCCGTACTGCATCCTCTTGAAACGGCGTACGGTTTGTTCCGTGGGTTGACCGACCCGAACGATGCTTCAAACAGAGCAACCGTTGACGATTACGACAATGCCTACTACCGCTTGGTCGCACAGCTTTACAGCTCGCAGATCGGATTCCATTTTGCCGATCCGTCGACTGTTGATGATCTCGGCTCCATCAGCGGTAATCGTTTTTGCGTGGGAAAGATGTCATACGGTACGCTTGTTATAGCGGATGTTGAGGTTTTGACTGCCAAAACCTTTGAATTGATCTCAACGTTTTCAAAGAGTGGCGGAAACGTGTATATCAAAGGCGATATTCCTTGTCGTCTTGACGGAAAATATACTCCGAAGTTAAAGGAAGCACTCGCCGCTTTGAAGGGTATTCGCCGCTTTAGCAGTAACGAAGAACTGATCCGCGCACTGAAAAGCGATGCACGAAAAACGTGGGAATACGTCTGTGAAGCAGACGCATCGAAAACCGTGATCAACCACCGTATCGATGGCGAGAGTCATTATTTCTTCGTTCACAACGGCGACTGCCGAAAGCCCAAGACCGGGCGCCTGCTCCTGACCGGCTGTCACAAAGCATATTCTTTTGACGCATCGACCAAGCAGATAACAGAGCTATATACAACATTTGAAAACGGAAAAACGGTCATACCGTTTACAAATCCCGTCGGGGCGTCCACAATGATATTCACCTCGCCCGATCACAAGTCCAATACGGCAACTGCTGCTCCCTCCGAATACGTTCATCATCTTCCTCTTCGCAATATCACCTGTAAAATTGCCGGAAAGAATGTGTTGACGTTGGAGCTTTGCCGCTATAAGACCGACGGTATGAACGATTTTTCGGAAAAGGAAATTGCCATAGAGCGTATCGTGGAAAAGCTCAAGCGCGAGCGCTACGAGGGAAATATAACGCTACGCTTTTCCTTCCATTCGGATTTTTGCGCGAAAGGGCTGAAGCTGATTTTGGAGGATGCCAAGGATTGCAAGATCAAGCTCAACGGTATAGACGTAGATACCGATGCGGAAGAATTCTATTATGCTAAGGCGTTCTGCGTTGTCACTCTTCCCGATGTCGTTAAGGTCGGCGAAAATGTCATAGAGCTTACCAGATACACAAAGCCGCAGGTGGCACTCAAGCCCTCCGACGATATGAAGCATTTATTTGAGCTGTTCCGTGCGCCCGTAGGCGTAGATCTCGAACGGATCCACCTGCTGGGAGACTTTTTGGTAGAAACGATTCCCGAATATTCTTCCGCCGCGGGAATGGTGCGCCTTGGAAAACGGTTCTTTATGAAGCCGCCCGAGAACGTCGCGCCCACCTCCGACGTCACGTCAAACGGATATCCATTCTATCCGGGCATGATCGAATATACCGTCAGCGTTAAGATCACGGAGGAAATGCGCGGGGCGGATCGTATTCTCTTCAGAATCGGCAGCTTTAACGGCTGTACGTCAACGATTCTGCTCAACGGCAAGCAGGCAGGTTATATCGACAGAGAGCCGTACACGCTTTCTCTCAGTCAGGATCTGTTGATTGCCGATCAGGATAACGAGATCAAGGTTTGTCTGTACGGTACCTTCCGCAATATGTTTGGCCCTTCGCATTTTGTAGATGATGATCCCTCCGGTTGCAGCAGATCAACGTGGTATGAAGATTTTGATCATAGTGATCGCACCGAGTATGACGCAGAGAATCATACCAACAGCTTCCAGTTGATACCTTATGGAGCAGGAGATTTCAGCTTGGACTTTTTAAAACTATAATAATGGGAATTTTCCGAAACTGAATAGACTTGAACTCCCGTCCGCGCCAAAACCGAATCAAAAGCAACGCACAGAGAAAGAAAAGCTCTGTGCGTTTATTTGTCTGATCATAAAGCAGGCGTTTGCTCATAACGGGTTGGTCTTTCTGTAATGTACCGGGGAAAGACCAATCTCTTTTTTGAAAAGGCGGCTAAAATAATACGGGTCATCAAATCCGATTTTATGTGCGATTTCACAAACAGATAAGTTGGTATGCATCAGCAGATCCTTTGCCGCGGTCATTCGTAATGTATTACGGTACTGATTTGGCGAAATACCTGACCACAGCTTAAACAGCTTATAGAAGTAACTTTTGTCAACGCCGCATTGCCGAGCGTAATATTCTATTTTGTTGTTCTCATTCCATTCGTTGATCATTCGTTCAATGCCTTTTTTAATCGGGTAATAATATCGGGCATCATAACTCGTCAAAAGCAATACCACATCAAGAAACGAATAGAATTGAGCCATGGCTTTTACTCGATTATTCTCTCGGCAAAGGTAAGCCTTAAAAAGCTCTTCCGCAACGAATAACAGAGTTTTATCAAAAACGCTTTTGAAAATTTGTATTTCCTCATCGAAAACGATTTCGTTACATAATTCGTCGCTGAGCAAAAAATTAACGGTGTAGGAATCAAATTGGTTGCTTGTGTCAAAAAAGGAAACCGTATAATAAAGATCTTTGGGAATGAATATGACATCGCCTTTTCGGGCTACAAAGCTTTTTCCGCTTTTAAGACGGAACTCCATTTTCATATCCGAATGTATCATAACAAATGCGTTTGTCGGACGAGGCGTATGCTTATAGCCGATCCATTCACTGTTTTGTGTCCAAGCCTGTTTGTGACATTCAAAAAAGCTGCAATGAAAATTTGTGTTTTTCAATATGTCCAATTTCATTCTGCTGCTCCTTTCATTTTTGTCACACTGATTATAGCATATTTGTAGACAAAAATCCATCCATTCGAATAAAAAATCATTTCATTTTTAATATCAATCATATATACTGTTTTGGAAAACAGAAAGGAGAATGAACAATGAAAGTAACGCAATATTTTACAACGAACGGAACAGACTTTTTACCGCAAGCAGATTTTTTGCAAAGACCGGTGTTCGTTTCGCAATACCTTAATGGAGTGAAAGCATTAAGGCGCTCCTCCAAAATCATCTCCACTGATTTTTTAGGCTTTGGCGTTGCAATCACAGGAAGCTCTTGTTATAACCTGGCGCAACTGCCCAAAGAGCAAAGAGAATCGTTTTTACAAAGTGTATACGGAAAAGACGGGTTGGGGCTTGACATCGGAAGATTGTCCATTGGATCAAGCGACTATTCTGCCGAGATATATTCTTATGACGACATGGACGGTGATACGGAGTTAAAGCATTTTTCTATCGAGAAGGACGAGAAATATATCATACCTATGATCAAGGAAATTTTGAAGATAAATCCCGATCTTTATCTTTATGCGTCGCCGTGGAGCCCGCCTGCATGGATGAAAACCGGCGGAAGCATAGGCGGCGGATTCATGCGAAGAGAATTTATCGATTGTTATGCGGAATATATCGTACGTTTTATCAAAGAATATGCAAAACGCGGTATTAAGATTTCGGCACTGACGCCGCAAAACGAGCCTGGAACACACCAGGCTGGGCGTATGCCTGCGTGCATATGGCATCCGGACATTGAAGCGGAATTTGTGATCGCATTACGAAAAAAGCTGCAGAAAAATAATTTGGACGTAAAAATTTGGCTATTCGATCACAATTTTAGCCAATGGAAGCGTGTCAAGTGGACATTAGATGCACATAGAGAACTGCAGGATGCTTGCGACGGAATTGCTTTCCACTACTATAAAGGAGCAATAGAGGGAACCCGTGCTCTGAAGAAAGCATATCCGGCTTTGCCGATACATTTCACAGAAGGAGGTCCTCGTTTGTATGATCATTACGCAACCGACTGTTGCAAATGGGGAACCATGATATGCAAGGCACTGAACTGCGGATACAGCTCCTTTACAGGCTGGAATTTAATGCTGGATGAATATGGAGGTCCGAATGTTGGTCCGTTCTTCTGTGGTGGATTGGTGACGCGAAACAGTGTAAGCAACGAGCTTTCCTACAGCGGACAATATAAAGCCTTTCAGCATATTTCAAGATTTATGCAAAAGGGCGCCGGTGTGTATGAAGTGGAAATGGAGCACGAGCCAAATCAGGTAGGTATGAGCAGCTTCCCATGCAATAATCCCTTACCGCTTGAAGCAAGCTGCATAAAAAATTCGAATGGGACCACTTGTTATCTCCTGACAAATTCCGATAAGGAAAAGCAGCAAGTACAAATTTTTGAGGGTGGCGAATGGTATTATGTTGAAGTGCTGCCCTATACGCTCTGTACAGTCGTCTTTGAAGAGGAAAAGGATGAAAACTGTTCCGAATAACGTGTAAGTGCAAATATATAAAAATATCTTTTTTGTCCGTCTTCCAGGAGGTGGAAAACGCCTTCTCCTGTGGGAGAAGGTGGCAGGCGAAGCCTGGCGGATGAGGCATTTGCTTGATCTTTGTAACACCTGATCCACCATAGGTGGATGGATCACCGCTGATGCGCTCCCCCTTCTCTCACCGGGGAAGGCTTCGGCTTGTGCAATATCCCAATTTGCTATTTTTCCAGATACCGCTTGCGGAACGCCGTCGGGCTCATACCGGTATAACGGTGAAAGGCATTGGTAAAATAATAGGCATTGGCATAGCCGCATTGGAGGGCGATCTCGCCAACGGACAGCTCTCCCTCCAGCAAAAGCCCCTTGGCCCGACGCAGACGGAGCATAATGAGATACTGCGACGGGGTGGTGCCCAGCTGGCGTCGGAATTTCCAGATCAACCCGGAATGGCTGAGATAGACATCGGCAGCAAGAGCATCCATGTCGATTTTTTCACCCATGTGGGTCTTCATATAGCGCATGGCCTTGCGCACATCCTCGTCAACACCGTGAAGGTGAAGGGGATCGGTCTGACCGAACAGATACTGTTGGATGAGAAGATGCTCGATCTCATGGAGGATCAGCTCCCGATGATCCGACAGCAGGGCAATACGATCCATGCTGCTGATCGAGGCGGCGATCTGCTCCTTGGGTATGGCCAGCTTCCCGGGGGTGGGGGAGGGCCCCTCCTCAATCTGAAATGCAAACTGATGAAAATCGATGGGGGTCAGTACCCGACGGATAAATACCGTATTGGCAGGAATAAAGGCGATCTCATTTGGCTCGATGATATGCGTCTCTCCCCGTTCGGGGAAGGTCAGCGAAAAGGAGCCTGCCGAGATCATGAGAAGAATATTCCAGGGGCGCTTACCCCGGGAAAGCTCAAATTCTTTTTTACAAGGCTCGGAGTTATAATAGATCAGATTCAATTCCATGCTTCCACCACGCACTGTAAATTTTTATAGGTTTATTATAATTTATTTCATTGTGATTGTCAACTTCCGATGATAAAATAAGGTGAAATGCTTTAGCCGAGTCTCAATAGATTGAACCTATTGAGACTCGGCTATATCGGGAGGAGCTATGAACGATAATCTGATGAAAAAAATCTTAAACTGCGACCTGTGTGTCATCGGTGGAGGGCTTTCGGGCTCCTTTGCCGCCCTGTCTGCCGCAAGGCACGGTGCCAAGGTGGTGCTGATGCAGGATCGCCCCATGCTTGGCGGTAATGCCTCCTCCGAGATCCGCATGTGGGTTCGGGGAGCCAAGGGCACCTTCAATCGGGAAACGGGGCTGATCTCCGAGCTGGAGGAGCGCAATATCCACGGGAACCCCAACCTGGTTCATTCCCTGTTTGATGCGACTCTGTACGATATGCTGCGGGAGAACCGCAACATCACGTTGCTTTTGAATACCTCCTGCCTGGATGCCGAGGTCGAAGATGGTCGGATCCTATCGGTCACGGGATGGCAGACCACCACCTATACCTTCTATACGGTAAAGGCCTCCCTTTTTATGGATTGCTCCGGCGACAGTATTCTGGCACCGCTCACGGGTGCGGAATACCGCCACGGTCGGGAGGGGCGCGGGGAATACGGCGAGACGCTGGCTCCCGAGACAGCCGATCGCCACACCATGGGCATGTCGATCATTCTGGCCGCCAGAGAGACCGATGCTCCCGTTCCTTTTACGCCGCCCGGGTTTGCCAATGTTTACCCTGATGACAGCTGCTTTGCGGGGGATGTGGGGGCAAGCGTTCATGCTCAGCTGCGAAATCATAAGATCGCCACCAGCGGTGCCAACCTTTGGTGGGTGGAGCTGGGCGGAGAAGGGGACAGCATCCACGATGCGGATCGGCTCCGTGATGAGCTGCTGGCCGCCATCTACGGCGTGTGGGACCATATCAAGAACCGCGGTGACCACGGCATGGAGAACTGGGAGCTGGAATGGGTCGGATTTCTGCCCGGCAAACGGGAATCCCGCCGCTATGTGGGCGATTATGTGATGACCGAGGCCGATGTGATCTCGGGCGGACATTTTGAGGATGAGATCGCCTACGGCGGCTGGCCCATGGATGATCATAATCCTTACGGGATGCGAAAAAACGAGAGGATGAATATCCCCTCGGTGATGATTCCCGTCAAGGAGCCTTACGGCATCCCGTTGCGGTGCCTTTATTCCAAAAATGTGGAGAATCTGATGTTTGCGGGGCGCAATATCAGCGTGACCCACGCCGCACTGTCATCCACCCGCGTGATGGCCACCTGTGCGCTTTTGGGGCAGGCGGCGGGCACTGCGGCGGCGGTGGCGATCGGTTACGGTATCGGCCCGCGGGAGACGGCAAGAGAACACTTCCGAGAGGTGCAGGAGCTGCTGATGGATGACGGCGTATTTTTGCCCCATCTCAAGCGAGAGCCCTCCGATTTGACAAAAAGCGCTGCATTGAATCTTTCCGCCCAGGAGCGTGCCGTACTGCTCAATGGCTGCGAGCGTCCGCGTACCGCACCGGGTGAAAACGGTATTTGCCAAAAAATCGGGGACCGTTTGTGCTTTTCCTTTGACACCCCGCAACAGATCGACGCTTTGCGCCTGCAGCTGGATCCCGATTTTGAAAGGATGTCGATTTCCGACAACAAGAAGATGCGGGTCTTTGCCATGAAGCTGCACACGGGTAAGGATTTCAAGCCGGTTCGCGTGGCAAGCACCATTGTCAAGTCCTTTGCCGTGTTTGCCGATGGGCGTGAGGTCGCACGGGTGCAAGACAATTTCCGCAGTCTTGTTACGGTGCCGCTCTCGGTGCGGGCAAAGGAGATCTGCGTCGAGTGGATCGCCACCAACGGGGCGAGAGAGGTGCGACTGTTCTCGGCGGATCTGCTGAAGGGCTGACACGGGCGCAATCGTTTGCTTCAAGACCCGTATTCATACTCAAAGGATGCCTTGTCGCTTTCAAAAGAGAGTAACGTGTGGCCCTTTTGCGTAAAACGGTAGGCCGCACGGCAGACCGCGCTCTCGTGAATGGTGCGGCACATGGTGCCGCCAGCGGGGGCCAGGAGCGGCAAGGGGTGCTTTTCGATCAGGCGGGCCGTAAAGGTGCTGTCTCCCTGTCGGATAACGATCTCCCCATCCCCGATCTTTACCGCCTTTGCGCCCAGATAGGTCGCAAGGCGGTATTCCTTTTCCAACAAGCGGATCACGCCGATCACGCCCGTGAAGTGAAACGCGCCCATAGGAATATCCGCTACACTGAGCATCAGGGAGCCTCCCTTGAAAAAGCATTGGGTCCAGGCGTATGCGCGGGGGAAGGAATGCCCCCGATCCCCTTCGATATAGCCAAGGGCATCGCGGAATCGGTAATGCTCCCCACAAATGAAAATATCCCCGTTAACGGTGTGCAGCATGCTGCGGATATCGTGGCGACATTCCATAAAGGGGACATAGCGAAAGGGCCCCATGATGTCATATCCGATGGGGCACCAAGGCCCGAAGCGCAGAGCGCCGCAAGCATCGCCGTCGGGCATGTGCAGGCAGAGTGTAATGCCGTCTTTTCCAAAATGATTTTTACCAAGATCGATGTGCAGGTCCCGACTTTGCTTGTGCAGATCCCGATAGGGGAGTGTGACATTCCGCACACCCTTTTGGGTGATGAACTGGATCGAGCAGGAGGCCGTCGAATGGGATCGGTGCATGGCGGGAATGATGGCCAGTGTTTCCTTATCCGATTGACATTTAAAGTACCATCCGCAGAAATAATCACGCATACAGAATCGCCTTTCTCTTTGTGATACTGTCATTTTTTCTCTGTTTGGATGGATTTATACTGTGTTTGTTTATTTCAGCTTCCGCGGGGTATCAACGATGCCCGCGAGATAATCGATCGATATGTTGTAATATTTCGCTAAAATGATATACTTATCGATGCCCATTTTTTGCTTTCCCAACTCATACTTGCTGTAGTGTGTTTGCTGGATACCCAACACGCTTGCGATATCTTTTTGCGTCAGATCCCGATCTTCTCGGATATCCTTTAATCTTTGGTAATGATTCATGTTACACCTCCGCCCGAAATTTTTAATGTTTCATTCATTATACTATTATTTTTCTCTCGGGCCTTGACAATAGGCATCAAAATGCCTATAATGATTGTAGGCGTAAAGATGCCTAAAAAATAAAAGGAGGATTTTCATGAAATCTGCTTTATTAGAACTATACCACAATAGCTTAGCAGACAAAGTCACATCAAAAGATCACCGGGAGCGCATCAATCAATTGTTAAGATGTTTGGATCGGGATTGTACCGAACTGACCAAGCAATTGGGTGAAGAGGCAAAAGGTGTTTTGAAAAATTTCAGAAATTGCTATGACGAGCTATTGTGTATTGAAAACGATGCTGCCTTTGTGCAGGGATTTTGCTTAGGCGTTAAGATCATAACCGAGGCGTTGAGCGATTAATGAAGAGTTTTTAGCAAGCGCTTGACTTTGATCGTTCAAAAGGGTATAATGAGAACGGAAACGGCGTTTTCATTCATATTATAAATTTTAAGGAGAACCGCTATGAAAGAATTCGGACTTCAGCTCTATTCCATCCGCGACCATTTCACTACTCCCGAGGATACCCGCGAATCCTTCAAGAGAATGAAGGAATGCGGCTACTCCCATGCCCAGACCGCGGGAACTTATTCCTACATGCCTGCCGAGGATTTCAAGGCTTTGGCCGATGAATACGGTATTGAACTGATGGGTACCCACTATAGCTGGGATCGCATCTGCAATGACGTGGAGGGTACGATCAAGTACCACAAGACCATCGGTGCAACCTATGTGGGCATCGGTTCCATGCCCAAGGAGGTAAGACAGAGCAAGGAGAGCCTGCTGGCCTTTATTGCCAAGTTCAACGAGATGGCCAAGATCTATGTGGAGGCGGGCTTCAAGGCGCTGACCTATCACAACCATTCCTTTGAGTTTGTCAAGCTTGAGGGCAAGAACATTATGGATTACCTCATCGAGGGATTTGACCCCAAGTATACCGCATTTGTATTGGATTCCTTCTGGGCCCATGTGGGCGGTGAGGATGTCCGCGCACTGATCGAGCGGCTGAACGGCCGCATCGCCTGTATTCATCTCAAGGATCTGGATCCCTGCTACAAGTATGAGCTGGCCGACGGCAAGACTATGAGCTATCTCCCCAAGCGGATCGAGGTCGGCTGCGGCAACATGAAGTTCAAGGGCATCATCAAGACCGCCGAGGCCTGCGGCTGTCAATATTTCACCGTGGAGGATGAGCATTATACCACCGGCGAATCCTACGATTCCATGCGTATCAGTGCAGAGAACATCAAGGCCAAATTCCTGGAAAAGTAAAATAAAAAGATACGCGTTGCCATGCGGCAACGCGTATCTTTTTATGGACTTGTGCTTAAGAGGCACGATTTGTCTTTACAAAGCCCTCTTCCATGGTAAAGGCACCGGGCGTTTGCAGGGTGGGCATGATCTCGCTGGTAAAGACCTTCAGCACGGTGTCCTTGGCATTCTTGCCAAAGCAGATGTAAAGCTGAGCACCGGCACTTTCCTTGTCGTCACCGATGTAGTTGTCGGTGGTTTTGACCAGCTTGATGTAGTATTCGTCATCACCCAATTCATCGCAAATGCAGGTGTCGGAAGCGGCACGGTAATCGTTACCCTTGGGGTCGCCGATCAGGATTTCAAAATCGCCTACCTTCAGGTTGCTCTTCGCCACACTCAGCTCGTAGCCGGTCTGGGTGGAGATGTGGCTGGACAGCGCCTCTGCCAACAGTCTGCAATCGTCGGAGTTGGCGGCCTCCTTAGAGTAGATCAGTGCATAGCTGTCGATGCGGGCACCGAGGATGGTTGCACTGGTGTAGGAGTAGGAGCCGGTATAGTTTACGGCATTGGAGGTGGCGAATACCAAACTCTGCAATTCGCCCTGCTTGACGGCAAAGCGGTTGCCCTGCTCGGCTACGAAGTCATTGAGGAAACGGGTGATGGCATTCAGCGTGCCGTCGTCGCCGCCGCCGGCAATGACCAGCTTTTCGTTGTGGACACTGATGGTGTAGTCCTTGCTGCGCAAGCCCTTCAGCGCGTCGATGCTCTCCTGACGGTTGGTGGTACCGATCAGGATCTCCTTTGCGGTCTCCACATCGTTTTCTTCCTCCAGGCCGACGAAGCATTCCTTGATGACCACATCGGCACCGATGTTCAGCTTGATGGATTCCGCCAGATTCTGAACGGCGGAGATAACGGCCTGGCTGGCCTGGTAGTCACGCACCAGAACATACTCGGTGACACCCGTGGTGATCAGGTTGAGGGTAGTCTCGCCGGTAGGAGTATCTGCGGGTACTTCTTCTTCGTCATCGCAGGCAACAAAAACGGTTGCGACCATGAGCAAGGCCAGGAAAAGGGAAAGGATTCGAGTGAATTTCATCGGTTTTCTCCTTATCTTTCGGTGGATTTTGATCGGGCACAATGCAATATGCGCATATGTATGGTTAGGTAGTATTATTATAACAAATCGTAAAGGAGTTGTAAAGGGTTTTGTAAAAAAACAGTGCTTTTGCACAAACAAGAGCATGCGGATGTGGGAATTTTGCCAAAAAGGTGAGCAAAAAACCCCGGGAGCATTGCTTTTTGATTGGGGATGTGCTATACTGTGGAAAAACGACCTCGGGCACTTTCGGTGCCCATAGAAAGAGAATCGATATGAAAATTCTGGCTTTGGGCGATGTGGTGGGAGAGCAGGCGCTCCGCACGCTTTGTGCAGCACTGCCCGCACAGCGCCGTGCTCTGGGCGCCGATCTTGTGATCGTCAACGGCGAAAACGTCTGTGATATTCACGGCATTTCACCCGCTGCCGCCGATGCCCTTATCGGATGCGGTGTCGACATCATCACCTCGGGGAACCATGTGTTCGACCGACGGGACATTTACGATTATCTGGAGAATTCCCACACGCTTCTGCGCCCCATTAACTATCCTGCCGAATGCCCCGGCGAGGGGGCGCGGATCGTTACCTCCGCCGACGGATGGAAGGTACTGGTGATCAACGTGTCGGGATGTGCTTTTATGGAGGCTCTCGCCAACCCCTTTTCCTCGGTGGAGCACGCTTTGGATGCGATGCGGGGGAAATACGATCTGGCGGTGCTGGATATCCACGCTGAGGCCACCTCCGAAAAGCTGGCACTGGCACGGTATTTCGACGGGCGCTTTGCCGCCGTGTTCGGGACGCATACGCATGTACAGACCGCCGACGAGCAGATTCTGCCGGGAGGGACGGGATATATCACCGATCTCGGTATGACGGGCCCCGTCAACGGGATCCTGGGTGTGCGGGCCGAGGAGGTCATTTTCAAGAGTCGCACCCATCTGCCCCGCCGCTTTACCGTGGCGGAGGGCGAGATCCGCGCTCACGGTGCGCTGTTTGACACGGATCCCGTTACGGGAAAATGTAAAAGCGTGAAGAGAGTGGTTTTCTGATACCGTTTGCGTGCTTTTGTAAAAATAGAACAAGAGGTTTGCATATGAGCAAGATCAAGCTGCGGGGCGGCGCTCTGCTGGCCCCCCTCCCCCCTGTGATGGTCAGCTGCGGTACCATGGAAAAAAGCAACATCCTGACCGTGGCCTGGACGGGGATTCTCAATACCGTTCCGCCCAAAACCTATATTGCGGTGCGTCCGCGCCGCCATTCCCACGGCATCATCAAGGAGTCGGGGGAATTCGTTCTGAATCTGACGCCCACCTCTTTGGTTCGTGCCGCCGATTACTGTGGCATGTACACGGGCGCAAAGGTGGATAAATGGAAGGCGTGCAAGCTGACACCTGCCGCCGCGGAGGAGGTCTCGGCCCCCATGATCGCCGAATGCCCCCTGTCGATCTGCTGTAAGGTGACGGCCGTGCAGGAGATGGGCTCTCATGATCTCTTTTTTGCCGATATCGTTGGGGTCTATGCCGACGAGGCGCTGATGGACGAAAAGGGGAAGCTCCACTTGGAGCGGGCCGATCTTTGCGCCTATGCCCACGGGGAATATTTTGCCCTGGGGAAGCGCATCGGTACCTTCGGCTTTTCCGCCGCAAAAAAGAAAAAGCATCCTCAAAAAAATCAAAAAGGACGGTAACGTATCATGAAAATCACGTTTTTGGGGACCAGCCACGGCATTGCCGAGGCACACGCATTCTGCTCCTCCGCCGTGGTCACCGTGGGGGATAAGCACTATGTGATCGACGCGGGTGCACCCATTATGACCCTGCTGCAGAATCACGGCATATCTTTTTGGGATATTCAGGGTATCTTTATTACGCACAGCCACAGAGATCATACGTTGGGCTTGGTGGAGTTCACCCTGCAGGTGGAGGGCTTTAAAAAGCAGTTCGCCGGTGTCCGTATTCCCGTATATGTGCCCGATACTGCCCTCTATCTCAAAATTGCCAAGTTCTTGTTTAATCAGGACGAGATGGTGAATCACCGTTTGATGTATCGTACTTATGAGCCCGGCGTGATCTTTGACGACGGCACCCTCAGGATCACCGCAATCGTCAATCAGCATACCGCCTGCTCCCGTTCCTTCCTGTTGGAGGCCGAGGGGAAAAAGGTGCTCTTTACCGGCGACCTGAAGCACGATATTCCCGATTATCCCGCCGTGGCCACCGAGCAGGATCTGGATCTGATCATTACGGAGGGGGCACACACCCGCCTCAACAAACCCGAGGTCATGGAGATTTTGAAATCCAGCCGTACACGCCACATGATCATCCAGCATCGCTACGACAAGTATAATACCGACGAGATGGTGGACGAGCTTCGCCGCTTTGTTGCCGATAAAATGACCCTGACCTGTGCCCACGACAACGACGTGTTCTACGTTTGATTTCATGACAAAATAGCGAAAACCCGCACCGTTTTGGGGGATATCCCCCAAAACGGTGCGGGTTTTTGATAAGACGAAAGCAGGGGGCTGCAACAAGCTGCTGCATCAAAAAATCATCCCGTTGTGCCCAAAATCGCATAACGGGATGATTTTTTGATGCTTTCGGATCAATAAAACGTGGCCACGGGTGTTTTGGGCTCGGAGGTCACGGCCGTGTCCACGGCGTAGAGAACGGGGCCCTTAGAGCCGTAGAGCTTGTGCTCCTCCACGCGGATCTTGGCAGTGACCACGATCCACTCGCCGGTCTTGAAGGTCACTTCCTTGTCAAAATTGCAGACCAGACCGCTGAAGGCAATGTCATCGGCGCAGCAGGTCATCACATGGCGGCCTACCACCAGGGCTTTTTTGCCCAGCTGGCGATCTCTGGCCACCATGCCCTTGAATTTTACGGTCCTGCCGTTCCAGTCGGGCATGGAGTCTGCCAGGTCGCGGTAAAACAGAGCGTAATCCTCGTCGGCGACTGTTACCACGGGGGCGTTCACGTCAAAGGGCAGGGGATCCTCGATCTCATCGTATTCCAGCTCGCCCTCGGGGGTCTCGTAGGCGATGGTGGCACGGCGGCTGACGCCCCGCACCAGCTTGTGGAGGGCATCCCTGTCGGCACCCTCGGCACGGTTGAAGATCACCGTCTCGGCATTCTGCAGCTTGTCGAAGACCAGCGAGCGCATATTGGCATTGTAGCTCTCGATGGTCGAGGCGTCGGCAATGAGCAGCTGCTGGAATACGTACCAATCCTCGGGCAGTGCCTCATAGAGGGCATTCAGCTGCCACATGCCGTTGTATTCGATCATCACACGATCCACCTTGTGGTGGGCCGTGTAATCGTCAAGCACCGCCCGGGTCAGATCCTCGGGGCGCTCGATGACCATTTGGTGGACATTTTTGCCCCAGAAGGTGGCGGGCTCATATTCCTCGATGCCCTCCTCGCAGACGATCAGTAAAATCTTGCAGCCGTCGTTGAATTCCTTGTCCTCCAGGATCTCCTGGATCATTTTTGTTTTACCGCCCTCCAAAAAGCCGGTAAAGAGGTAAACGGGGTATTGGGGTTTGCTTGCCATGGCGCTCACCTTACTTCAATTCGACCCCGAAAAGGGTGGAAAGGGCGGCAATATCCAGCTTGGAGCCGATCACGCAAAGACGACCGATGATGCCCGCACCGCCGTGGCGCACATCGGGCTCACCGGGGACATAGTCAAAGTGGATCCACTTGCCGTCCTTGCCCGCCACAATGCCCTTGGCGCGGAGCACTGCGCCGTACTTGGTCTCGGTGCAAAGGGCATCCAGTGCGCGCTTGATCTCGCTTTCCTCAAAGGTTTTGGCGGTCTCGGCACCACAGCTGACAAAGACCTCGTCGGCGTGGTGATGGTGATGATGATCATGATCATGATGATCGTGATCATGACAGCCGCAGGTGCAATGCTCGTCATGCTCATGCTCATGCTCATGCTCGTGCTCATGCTCGTGCTCGTGGCAGTGGCATTCTTCATCATGGTCATGATGGTGATGTCCGTGGTCATGGCAGTGCTCATCGTGGTCGTGATCATGATCACAATGCTCATGGTGGTCATGGTCATGGTCGCAGTCGTGCTCATGATGATGGTGACAGTCATGTCCGTGGTCGTCGTGGTCATCGTCATCGTCGTGATGGTGATGGTGGTGACCGCCGCAAACGGGGCAGGTCTCCTCGGCCTTCAGCTTTTCCAGCTCGGCGGCGAGGGTATCCTTGCGTTCCATGGCGGCCAGCAGCTGCTCACCCGAGAGCTTATCCCAGTCGGTGGTCACGATCACGGCGCTCTCGTTGTGCTCGCGGAGCAGAGAGACGGCAGCGGCGATTTTCTCATCGGTGAGCTTGCCCGTGTGAGAGAGGACGATGGTGCCGGCGCTCTCCACCTGGTCGTTGAAGAACTCACCGAAGTTCTTCATATACATCTTGCATTTGCCTGCGTCCACCACGGTTACAAAGGAGGAAAGCTCCAAACGGTCCGAGCCCACATTCCGAACGGCGCGGATCACATCGGAGAGCTTGCCCACGCCCGAGGGCTCGATGAGGATGCGGTCGGGGGCATACTCGTCCAGCACCTTTACCAGCGCACGGCCGAAGTCGCCCACCAGGGAGCAGCAGATACAGCCCGAGTTCATCTCGGTGATGTTGATACCGGCCTCCTGCAGAAAGCCGCCGTCGATGCCGATCTCGCCGAACTCGTTCTCGATCAGCACCAGCCTCTCGCCCTTGTAGCCCTCGGCGATCAGCTTTTTGATCAGGGTGGTTTTACCGGCACCCAGAAAACCGGAGAAAATATCGATCTTGGTCATGATTTACACTTCCTTTTTAAAATTTGGCTTTGATGTAGAACTCCTGTGCGGTCTCAAAGGCCTCGCGGCAGAGCTCGTCGAAGGGGAGCTTCTTTTCCTCCTCCTCCACGCGCGAAAGCTGGGGGCGGGTCTTGGGATGCCTGGGGGTAAAGACGGTGCAGCAATCCTCAAAGGGCAGGATCGAGGTCTCAAAGGTGCCGATGCGTCGCGCGATCTGCACGATCTCCTCCTTATCCATGCCGATGACGGGACGGAATACGGGGAAGTCGGCCATGGTATTGGTCACGTTCAGTGCCTGCATGGTCTGGGATGCCACCTGTCCCAGGCTCTCGCCTGTGATCAGTGCCTGACAGTCCTGCTTTTTGGCCACCATGTTGGCCAGCTGCATCATGTAACGGCGCAGCAGGAGGGTGAAGTATTCCTCGTCGCAATGCCGTACCAGCTCCTCTTGAATGTGGGTCAGGGAAATGACATGAACCATGATGCTGCCTGCCCAGCGTGCCACAAGGGCGGCCAGATCCAGCACCTTTTGCCGCGCCTGCTCGCTGGTGTAGGGCATGGATTCAAAGTAGACCGCCTCCAGGCGTACGCCTCGCTTGGCCATCATCCAGCCCGCCACGGGAGAGTCGATGCCCCCCGACAGAAGCAGCAGTCCCTTGCCGTTGGTGCCCACGGGCAAGCCGCCCGCTCCCGGGAGCTGTCCCGCATGGACATATGCGGCACGATCCCGCACCTCTACCCGTACCGTCGCATCGGGATGGTGTACATCCACCCGCAGGCGAGGGCAGGCTGAGAGTATCGCGCCGCCCACCTCGGCCGAGATCTCGGGGGAGGAGAGGGGAAAGGTCTTGTCGGAGCGCTTGGCCTCGACCTTAAAGGTCTTTTTGTCGGTCAGAAAGGCGGGAAGGTAGGCTTTGGCCACCTCCATAATGCTTTCCATATTTTTTTCGGCCACGGCGGCCCGTCCCACGGCGGCGATGCCGAACAGGCGCCGTGCCGCCTCGAACATACCGTCAAGATCGGCAAAGTCGTCGGCGGGCTCAATGGTCATGGTGCTTTGCACATTGGTGATGTGAAAGTTCCCGAACCGGGAGGCACGGTAGCGCATCTCCTTGACCAGAATGTCCTCAAAATAGCGGCGGTTGGCGCCCTTTAGCACGATCTCGCCGTATTTGCAAAGAATGATCTCTTTCATGTCAGTTGTCCTCTTGCTTTGTGGTTTGCTCGGTGTCCTCTGCCCGGGTGAACAAAGGCACCAGCAGCTCGTCTGCACGCTCCTTGTCCTCGGGACGCACAAAAAGATCGGTGCCGAAGGATTGAAAGCCGGTCATGATCCGCACCACGCCGCCGCTACCCCGCTCCTTTTTCAGATAAGGGAGCCCGGCCTCGGTTAATATCTCCTCGGCGATGGCCAGTGTCACGGGGTCGTGAAGGGTGCACAGATGTGTGAGAGTCGGCTCGTTTGCGGGATGATCCAATCCGAAAAAGCGATCCATGTTTTTCTCCCTCCCGTTATAAACTTCTACATCTTGTTATTATAGCACACATGCGTTGAAAATACAAGCATGATGAAAAGAAAAAACATTTGCGTGGGATAGAGGGCGGTGCTTGCCGCCCGTTTGGGGGAGCTACGGCATTGCAGCTGATCGAATTGTGTTATAAAATATCGTATCTGTGATTGTATCAAAAGCGTTGCCCTGCTAAAATATAAAGGTAAGAAGTCAAGCCCGTTGTCCTAAAAGTCAAAATTGTGCTATTACTTTACGGCTGTGATATGCTACAATAAACAAGGATCAAGGCCGTGGAAAGGATATTATGAAGAACACATATTTATTAAAAACCGAAAACGCAAGACGGTTGTATGAGGATCATGCAAGAAATTTGCCCATCATCGATTTCCATAATCACATTTCGGTGGCGGACATTGCCAAGGATCGCCGTTTTGAAAATCTGACCGAGCTCTGGCTTTCGCCCGATCCCTATAAGCATCGGCTGATGCGTATCTGCGGCGTGGCGGAGCATTACATTACGGGAGATGCCGCTCCCTTTGAAAAATTCGAGAAATATTGCGAGATCTTCCCGCACCTGGCGGGCAATCCCGTCTACGATTGGTCGCGGATGGAGCTTTTTCGGGTGTTCGGCATTGAGGAAGCGCCAAGCCGCGAGACCGCCCGCCGCATTTATGATAAAGCGGGAGAGATGCTGCAGTCGGCAGAATTCTCCAACAACGCCATTCTTGCCCGCTTCCGTGTGGAATACCAGTCGCCTGTGGCTTCGATCACTGACGATCTGTCTTTTTTTGACGGCAAACGCGTCGCTCCCTCCTTGCGTGGGGATAACCTGCTGCTGCCCACCCCCTCGTTCCTTGCCGGGCTGGGGCGTGACATGAGCGACTTGGAGGACTACATCACCGCCCTTACTCCCCGCCTGGATGCCTTTCACCGTGCAGGCTGTCGCTTTGCCGACCATGCCCTGGATGCGGGGTTCCGCTGTCTTGCCGATGACGGACAAAACGACGCCCGTTTTGTGCAATTGCTCAAGGGCGAGACGCTTTCTTCCACCGACAGCATGCGTCTGTCCACCGAGATCCTGAAGCGCCTTGGCGGAGAATATGCCAAGCGGGGCTGGGCTCTGTTGCTCCATCTGGATGCCAAGCGCAAGACCAGCCCGCGTCTTTTGGAGCTGGCAGGTCCCGCAGGGGGCTATGCCGCCGTGGGAGGCAGCTTTGACAGTGCCGCGGTCTGTGATCTTCTGGGGGCCATGGAGGCGGGCGGGGGACTGCCCGATACGGTGCTGTTCCCGCTGAATCTGCAGGATCAGGCGCCCCTCGCGGTGATGCAGGGCTCCTTCTCGCAGGACGGTATCGCCTCGAAAGTACAATTGGGCCCCGCCTGGTGGTGGTGTGATCATGCTCTGGGCATCCGTAACACCCTTTCCTGCATTGCATCCTTCGGGGTGCTGTCCGGGTTTATCGGCATGACCACCGATTCCCGCAGTATTCTTTCCTTTGTGCGCCACGACTACTTCCGTCGGCTGCTGTGCTCCTTTATTGACGAGCAGAACGAGCAGGCCGAGTGGGAGATGACGCCTGCGGTGCAGGGAGAGCTGGTCCGTAAAATTTGTTATCAGAATGCTATAGATAAGATAAGGAGAAACGAGAAATGAAAAAGCTGTTTGAAAACAAGGTTGCTGTGGTGACGGGTGCAGGCGGAACGCTCTGCTCCGAGATTGCTGTTCGTCTTGCCGAGGAGGGCGCAAAGGTAGTTCTTGTCGGTCGGACTGCGGAAAAATTGCAGAAGGTTGCCGATAAGATCGTGGCAAACGGAGATACCTGTCTGGTGTATCCCTGCGATGTGACCGACAAGGAGGCCGTGGACGCTCTTGCCGCCAAGGTCGAGGAGACCTTTGGCCCTTGTGATTTCCTGATCAACGGTGCGGGGGGAAACAACATCAAGGCCATGCCCACCATCACCAAGTTTGACGAGCGTGAGTTAACCGGCGAGCTCCCCGAGGGCGAGCGCGGGCTTTACAATATCGACCTGGACGCCTTTCACGGCGTGCTGGACCTCAACACCATGGGCACTGTTCTGCCCACCTTGGCCTTTGCCCGGCAGATGGCGAAGAACGGTGGTGGCAACGTGATCAACTTTGCCTCCATGAACACCTATTGTCCCCTGACCCGTTGCTTTGCCTACGCCATGAGTAAGGCGGCGGTCTCCAACCTGACCCAGTCCTTTGCCGCTTACTTTGCGCCTGCCAAGATCCGCATCAATGCCATTGCGCCCGGCTTTATGGTTAATGAACGCAGTAAGAATTACCTCGGTACCGTTGAGGAAGGGCTGACCAAGCGAGGTGAGCAGGTGATCGGACACACCCCCATGGGGCGCTTCGGTGAGGCAAGCGATCTGATCGGCTGTGTCAAATGGCTGCTCAATAACGATGCCGCAGGCTTTGTGACGGGCATTACCGTGCCCGTGGACGGCGGCTTCCTGACCTTGGGCGGTGTGTAAGAATCAATCCTATCGTGATCGATTTTCGGAGGAAGGAAACCATCGTGAATGTTTTTATTTTGACTGATCTTGAAGGAATAGCGGGTGTGACCGATATCGAATTCATGGACAGAACGGGAGAGAAGTATGCCCTTGGGCGGAAATTACTTTCCCATAGCATCGATCTTGCGGTCAAGACTTGCTTTGACGCAGGTGCAAAGACGGTGTATTATCTGGACGGTCACGGCGGTGGTGGTAACGTGCTGGAGGAACTGATCGACGCGCGGGCGGTGAAATGTGACATTCCTACGTGGCAGGAGCTGCTCCGCACGGGCAAGGTGGATTGTCAGATCGAGCTGGGCTCCCATGCACGCGCGGGAACTGTCGGCGGATTCTTGGATCACACCCTGTCCTCCAAGCTCTTTTTCGCCTATAAGATCAATGATGTGGAGATGAGCGAGCTTTCTATGCATGCATTGGTAGCCACCGCTCATGGCGTTCCGATCATTGCCTGTATCGGTGACGAAGCGGCGTGCCGACAGGCAAAGGAGTATATTCCCGAGATCGTGACGGGTGCCGTCAAGCACGCCGATTGCCGCAACCTGGCGCAGGATTATGAGAACGCTGACGAGATTCTGGTGGGTGCGGTGAAAAAAGCGCTTGCCAACCGGGATCAGATTTCTCTGTACCGCACAGCGGAGCCCGCTGTTGTGGAGTTGACCTATTACCGCACCGATATGTGCGAGCACACTTATGCTCATTGCGGCGAGAATGTGACCCGTGTGGATGCCCGAACCCTGCGCAAGACAGTTGAAAAGATCAACGACTATTATGATTTGAAATTCTGATGAAGGAGCTTTTATATGATTACCGTAGATAGCAAAATTATCAAAAAACAGCCCAAATTCTGGAACCACGCCCTGTTTCATCCTACCGATGCCATCGAGGATCCCTGGGGCAAGCGGATTCTGGACCGTATGTCGGCGGACGGTGCCATCAAGACCATCCGCATCTATTCCATGTTTGAGGATATCGTTTATACCGACGAGGACGGAAAGCTTTGCTACGACTTCCGCGTGAGCGACCTGCGCCTGGACTACTTGCTGGAGAAGAATTATGATATTCTTCTTGCTTATGGCGGTATGCCCGATTGCATTGCGGCATCCACCGACAATCAGGCAAGCGTTTCCAAAAACAAGACCAGATATAAGGGTAAGATGTGGAACACCTCCCCTCCCAAGGATTATGCGGTGTGGGAGGAGGTCTGCTATGAATACACCAAGCATCTGGTAGAGCGCTACGGCGAGGAGACCGTGGCAAAGTGGCATTGCCACTGTCACAACGAGCCCGACGGTGTGTTCTGGATGGCAGAGCATGGCTGGGATGATTATGTTCCCAAATGCACCGAGTACTGCAAGCTGTACGACGCCTTTGTGCGGGGCGTGCGCCGTGCCTCCAAGGGCATCCGCGTAGGCGGTCCCGCTCTTGCGCACGTTACGGAATTTTTGGATATGTTTCTTGCTCACGTGAAGGAGACGGGCGTGGAGCTGAACTATGTGGCTCTGCACACCTATGGCACCGGTGTGCGCACCTTAAACGACGGCTCAAAGCCCTTGGCGACCGAGAACCATTTGGTCTACAGGATCAATCCTTATATGGAGATCCTGCGCAAATACGGCTTCCAGGATGTGGAAATGATCATTGACGAGTGGGGAGCCTCTGCGCAAGGCTTTTACAATATCGAGGAATGTCCCGTTCTGATCTTCCGCGAGAATGAGATTTATTCGGCTTATTTCGCCAAGCTGATCTATCAGCTGATCGAATCCGGCTATAACATCTCCAAAATGATGATCTGCCTGTCGGGTCAGCACGAGATGGTCACCGACTTCTCGGGCTTCCGCAATTTCTTTACTCTCAATTTCATCGCTAAGCCTATTTATAACGCCCACCTCATGACCTCTAAAATGGGAGACCTGTTGGTGGAGAGTAAGGCGGACAACGAGAATGTGTTTGCCGTTTCTACCAAGGATGAAAAGGGGAACTACTCCACCCTTTTGACCTACTGCTCCAAGCATTTTGAGGAGGATCTGCCTGCCATCACCGAGGAGCTGACCTTTGCCGAGGATATTTCGGACAAGACCGTCACCGTCTACTGCATCGACAAGACTCACACCAACCCCTACCGTATGTGGCAGCGGGCAGGCAGTCCCGAGATGACCGAGGAGCTGCTGAAGCAGCTCCGTGAGGAAGGCAAATTAAAGCCCGTTTGGGTACAGAAGGGCAGTGAAAAGCTGACTCTGGAGTTGAGTGCCAACGCCACCTATCTGATTCTTGCCCACGAATAAGAGACATCAAGGAGAATTTATGTACATACTGTTTGATCGCACGAGTACCGCACGGCTCTGCCTTGCGCAAAACGCCCCCGATTGCGTGAGATTGGCGGCAGAGGATCTGCGCCGCAACCTGCTTGACTTGTCGGGGAAGACTGCGGGCTTCGACCTTGTAACCGCCTCCGTCGGTGATGCCATCACCATTGTGACCGACCCCGCATCCGCACCTGCTCATATCGAGGGATATGCCGTAACGGTGCGAGAAAACGGGGTAAGGATCACAGGCGCCGATGCCTTGGGCACGGTCTATGGCATTTATGCTTTTGCCACCAAATGCCTTGGCATCGATCCGCTCTATCAGTTTACCGATATCTTTCCCGAAACACGGGAGTGCATGGCACTGTCTGATATGGAGATCACCTCTGCGGAGAACCCCACTCGCTATCGCGGATGGTTCATCAACGATGAGGATTTTCTTTCGGGCTTTGCCCCCTCGGGTGCCAAGCGTGCCATTACCTACAATAAGGATTTCTTCAAAGAGGTCCTCTCTGTTTCCATGATGGATCGTATCTTCGAGAGCGCTCTGCGCCTTGGAATGAATACCATCATCCCCTGCTCCTTTATCGATATTTTGAATCCTGCCGAGGAGGCGATCGTCGAGCAGGCGGTTGCGCGCGGTCTGTATGTCTCTCAGCACCATCAGGAGCCTGCGGGCGTGGCATACTTTGCCGCCGAGAATTATATGCTGGCGCATCATCCCGGCAAGGCAGTCTCCTTTATCCAGTCTCCTGCCGAAATGGAGGAGATCTGGCGCACCTACATTCAAAAATGGGCAAAATACGGTCAAAATGTGATCTGGCAGTTGGGTCTGCGCGGCAAGGGGGATAAAGCCGTCTGGTACAGCGATGGCAGTGTGGGCGACGACGGTGCCGCCCGCGGCGAGATCATTTCCCGTGCCATTGCAACCCAACACCGTATCATTGCCGAAACGCTGGGGCACAGCGATTTTGTCTCCACCTCTACCCTGTGGCTGGAGGGGGCAGAGCTCTATGATAAGGGGTATTTGCAAATGCCCGAGAGCACCATCGTGGTGTTCAGTGACATTGGTGACACCCAGCTCTTCGGCGCGGATTTCTATCGTGTTCAGCGCCGTGAGGGATGCTCCTACGGTGTTTACTATCACGCGGGTTTTTTCGTGGAGGGTCCTCATTACACCGACGGCACCGACCCCCGCAAGATGGTCTATTGCTATCGGGATGCGGAAAAATACTGCTCGTTGGATTTTTCTATTCTCAACGTGGCTAACGTACGAGAAATGTGCTCCTCCATTCGTCTGAACGCCGCCATTCTGGCGGGTAAGCCCTCTGAGTTTGATTTGGATGCTTACTATCAGACTGTTTATCCCACCCTATATGGTGATGCGGGCAGGGAAGTGGCTGAGCTGGAAAAACGCTATTTTGATGCCATCGGTGATGCGGGGAATGAGATCGGTCAAGAGATGATTGACTTCACCGATTTTCACTATTACAGCCTTCCCGATCTGCCGTTCCCGTATTATCCTTTGACCGACGGTGCCATTATGCGCATGGGCTGTGGTATTCTCGGCTTTTGGAGACGGGAATGCGGCACATGGAAGGTGTACGTTGAAAACGAGAAACACTTTAAGTTTGTTTATGGTGTGTACCGTCAGTGCACAGAAGATTTCGCCGCTCTGCTCCCCCGCGTGGCAAAGACCGAACAGCGGATCCCCACAAATGCCCTTGCCCATTATCGGCTTGCCATCCGCCACAAGATCGAGCTGATGCTCCGCCTGTGCCAATGGGCGCTCTGCGCTTGCGAGATCGCAATGGGAAAGGATGCAAAAGCAAACAAGGAGCGTGGCATTGCCGCATTGCGTGAGATCATGGAGCTGCGGGAGGAATTCAACCGCGGCAAATGGCAGGGCTGGTACGATTGCGACAGACGTTTGGATATCCCCAAGCGTATCGGAGAGCTTGAATCCTACGAAATCAAGGAGTAACCAAAATGGAATACAAAACCTACGGACACTATTCTGCCGACGGCAAGGAGTATATCATCACCGAGCGCAAGACCCCTCGCCATTGGTATAACTACTTTTTCAATGACAGCTTCAATTCCTTTACCTCTCAGGTGGGGTACGGTGAGGGCTTTGCTCAGAACCGTCTGGGCAAGCGCCTCAAGCTGATCACCGACCGCTCGGTTTATATCGTTGATAAGGCAAATAAGACCTGGCACACTGCCAACGGTCTGCCCATGTCGGCGGCCTTTGACAGGTACGAATGTCATCACGGCCTGGGGTACACCACCTATGTGACAGAGAAGAGTGGTATCGAGGCGAAATATACGATTTTCGTACCCGTCAAGGGGGATTGCGAGCAATGGATCGTAGAGCTGACCAACCACCGCGTGTCCGCGGCTGACCTGGGCGTGATCGCCTGGGCCTCCACCGATGTGGACGGCGCTTACGAGCCCCAGGGCTATACCAGCATGGAGGGGCACTGGGATGCGGCGGCAAATGCCATCATCCACCGCGTCTCCAGTCACATCGCCGAGAAAAACGGCATTGTCTACCCTTACATGATGTGCGACGCGCCCGTTTCGGGCTTTGATTGCCGCAAAAACGCCTTTATCGGCGTGTACGGCAACAAGGAGACCCCCGAGGCGCTGACCGCGGGTCTTGGCTGTACCGATTCCGATTGCGTGGTGGAAAAGCTCTGCTTTGCTCTTGAGACAGCCTGCAATCTGGGGGCAGGGGAGAGCAAGACCGTTTGCTTCCAGATCGGTCATGTCGTCAAGCGTGACGAGGTTGCCTCCATGCACGAAAAGCTGGATAAAGGTGCGGCAAAAGCCGCGTTGGAGACGGTGATCGCCACCCGCGCCGCCGAGTGCCGCGGCGTGGAGATCAAGACCCCCGATGAGATGCTGAACAAGGCGTTCAACAGCTTTTATAAGTACTCTGCCGATATGGGTTCTATTTGGGCGCGTGTGCGCCATAACGGCTACCGCGACATGGCGGGAGATACCGAGGGCTTTGCCACCTTCAATCCAAAGGGCGCTTGGGAGCGCTATAAGCGCATTCTGGAATTCCAGTATTCCAGCGGCTACGCTCCCCGTACCATTAAGGACGGCAAGATCCAGGATAACAATTTTGCCGATTGTGCCGTATGGCTGTTTGCGGCGGCTCATACCATCGTCATGGAACTGGGCGAGCTTGATTTGCTCCGTGAGGAGGTGGCCTTCAACGATGGTACTACCGCCACTGTTTTTGAGCATTTGCGCCGTGCCGCCACGTATCTTTACAATTTCCAAGGGATGCACGGTCTCATCAAGATCTGGGGCGGCGACTGGAATGATGGCATGAACTGGGCAGGCCTTGAGGGCAAGGGCGTCAGCATCTGGCTTTCCATCGCCTGGTATCGCGGCAACAAAATGTTCATTGAGTTAGCAGAGCAGCTGGGGGAAACCGGGATCGCCAAGAAGCACACCGAAATGGGTGATGAGATGCGCAAACGTATCGAGAAATTTGGCTTTGACAAGGATCATTATCTTGCCGCTATCAACGACGACGGTATGCCTATCGGCGCCTGGGATAGCCCTGCCACAAAGATGTGGATCAATCCTCAGACCTGGGCCGTCATGGCAGGGCTTGCCCCCAAGGAAAAGCTCTTGAAGGTCATGGAAGCAGTGGACAACTACCTGGAAACACCCTACGGCACGCTCATTAACCGCCCCGCCTTTACCGAGCGCTACACCAAGGTGGGCAGCTTCACCCGCCAGCCCGCCGGCACGCTTCTGAATGAAAGCGTCTATCTCCAGCCCATGGCCTGGAAGATCACGGCGGATGCGATCCTCGGTCGCCGCGAGCAGATGCAGGCGTCGCTCTATAAGCTCCTGCCCTGGAATCATACCTATGCCGAGACTCAGGGGGAGCCCTATATTCTTTACAATTTTTATGCTACCGACAAGACCGGCTACCGCGCGGGAATCCCCGGGCAAAGCTGGCGTACTGCCACGGCGCATTGCTTGATCCGTACTGTTGTACGTTATCTTTACGGTCTTGTGCCGACTCTTGAGGGACTGCGCCTTGAGCCCTGCCTGCCCCCCGATTGGCAGGAGTGCTCCATCACCAAGGAATTCCGCGGGGCCACCTACAGGATCACCTACCGCCAAAAGGGAACCGACGGGATGAAGATCACCGTGGACGGCATGGAGATCAAGGGCGACCTACTCCCCTTTGAAAAGGGCAAGGCCTACACCGTTGAGGTGCTTTGCTGAGCAGTATATGTTAGAAAGCCAAAAGGGGCTGATTCATTTAGCGCCGAACAAAAACACACAAATGACAAATGAATAAAATGAAGTCGCTTTGACATCAAAAAATGATGGTGAAGCGGCTTTTTAGGTAGAAATTCTTGCGAATTTCAATTTTAATGTGTGTTTTTTAGGCGCGCTCTCGGCACTCGACGTACACTTGTACGCCTATCGTGCCGAGATCACGCCTTCTGCATCTGAATGACTCAGCCCCTTTTTAGTATTTAATAAATTTTTGATATGATAGCATTTTTTAAGTTGCATGATTAAAAAAAGAGATGTGCACAGCACACCAACAAATCTATTATATCATCAAAAGAGGCATTTGTAAAGATACTTTCTGCGCTAAACAACCAAAATCTGCTTTTTATACAAAAAATAATTGTGAAATACTTACAAATTGCCAATTGCGCAGGGCCGCAAAATATGCTATACTATAAGCGAAGAAAGGAAGGTACAGGCCGATGGCAACTTAAAACCAAAAATCAAAACAAAAGATCCGAAGGAAATATGAAGCGCTTCTCACATGGTACAAACACGGCGGTGTAACGCTTTATATAGATCACCAAATTCAGAGAAACAGGAGTAAAATCGAGTTCAAGCTTGATCGATTGTTGAAGTTTCCATCTCAATCATGTCCCAATGTGCGCCTTTTGCAAACCGAAACTGCATCGAAAACAGAGGTTATTCTCACTTAGAGAAAAAAGAATTGTGTATGTGGAGCGTTGCGATTTACAGTGTGCCAAAAGGTAGATAGCAGAAAGAGAGGATCACAAAAGATGTTAGATACTAAGAGTGAACAGAAATGACCCTTGATCGTAGGTTGAGAAACGGTCAAGGGTCATTTCTTTTTTTTTTATATTTTTGTGAATTACAGCTCCAGCTCGGCGCAAACGGGATAATGATCCGAAAGGTAGATGCCGGCGTGCTCATCATCCCAGATCTTGACCGAGGTCACCTGCTCGGCAATGTCCTTCGACATATAAATGTAGTCGATCTTGGCGGAGCATTTGCCATATCCATGGAAAGTGGAGGGGATCTCTGCGGTTATGTCGGTCATATCGGGGCGGGCGTTGCAAAGGGCGATCTCCTCGCTGTCAGGTCTCACGTTGAAATCTCCCAACAGTACAAAGGGGAGGGAGCGCTTGGCCTGAAAGCTGTCGATGTAAGTGAGAGTATCCTTCATGCCCAGCATCTGTGCCTCGGTGCGGTGGTGGTCAAGGTGCAGATCAAAGACACGCAGCTCCTTGCCGGTCTCCTTGTGGAGCAGATGTGTCTCCAGGCAGATGCGGGGATGGGGACTCTGCATCTCATAGCGGGAGGCGGGAATGTAGGGCGTGGGACTGAGAAAAATGGTATCAAAGCCAAGGATGGTAAAGGTCTCGCGGCGCGCGGCGATATAGAGCCCCTCACCCGTGTAGCCCTTGTGGCGCAAAAGTCCCACAAAGGTGTATTCGGGGAAAAGCGTCTCCATCAGCTTCAGATGCTTGTCGGTCATCTCCTGAAAAGCGATCACATCGGGCTTTTCCGCATTGATCTTTTCGTATATGGCACCCGCGCGGTGGATAAAGGCGTTGATGCCGTCATGGGCATACTGATTGCGGATGTTGTAGGATACGATCTTCATACAAAAACTCCTCCTTTTTGGGAATAGCTACTCCATCAGTATACCATATTTTGCTTCAATGTCAATAAAAATTTGCTGTTTTGGCGCTTTGAAATGGAGGATTTATTGAAAGAAATTGCCCCTTTATTTTACGATTATACGCGCTTCCCCATTTCATAGGCTTCGATCATAGCGGATTTGCTCTTGATCTCGCCCTTCTCATATGTACCCATACCGCAGATCGCGCCCATCTCCTTCGCGCCCTCCACACACGCGGCGTAGCCACGGAAGCAAGCGAGTGTGGTATCGGCAGAGGAAAGCTCCTCGTCTGCGGCGGTGACGATGTAATAGAACTCCTTGTCCTTGACCTCGAGCCAACGGGCAACCGTCCTGTCAATGAGGGTCTTTAGCTGTGCGTCGATGGAGTAGAAATACACGGGGCTTGCGAGAACGAGCACGTCGGCGTCGATCATCTTCTGCAGGATCTCTGCCATATCATCCTTGATGGCGCATACGCCCGTTTCCTTGCAGGCGTAGCAGGCACGGCAATAGCCGATCTTCTTTTCGGCAATGCGGATCTTTTCAACCTTGTGCCCTGCCTCGGTCGCGCCTTTTTCGAATTCGTCGCAGAGCATATCCGAATTGCCGTTTTTTCGGGGGCTACCCGATAAAATCAATACCTTTTTCATATCTCACCACTCCTTTTTTTCTTTTGTGCAATCGTTATTCTTTTTTCTTTCCTCGACCATACGGCAGAACCATTCCACCATGCTCGGATCGGTATGGGAGAAGAAAGAGGACTGCTTCTGATCAAGACCTGCGATCACAGCCATATCTTCCCCGGTTAACTCAAAATCAAAGACCTTGAAATTCTCCTCCATGCGTTCGATATGGGTGGACTTGGGAATGACCACAACGCCGCGCTGCATGTGCCAACGGAGCATCACCTGCGCGGGTGTCTTGCCGTACTTCTCACCGATGGTGCGGAGCTCGGGCAGTTCAAACAGACCGCCTCTGCCTTCACCAAAGGGCGCCCAGGCTTCAAGCTGAATGCCGTATTTGTTATGCCATTCAAGCTGCTCGTTTTGCTGATGGTGGGGATGGATCTCAATCTGATTGACCGCAGGTCTGACACGCACGAAATTCGCAATATCGACCATACGGTCAACGTAGAAGTTGGAAATGCCGATAGCACGAATCTTGCCCTCTGCCATCAAATCCTCCAGCGCACGGTAGGCGCCGTACACGTCGGAGAAGGGCTGATGAAGCAGGCAAAGGTCTACGTAATCGGTTTTCAGCTTGCGAAGCGACTCCAGAACGGAGGCACGGCATTCGTCGTAGCCGTAATGCTCGATCCATACCTTGGTGGTCAGGAATATCTCCTCCCGCGGAATGCCGCTTTTCGCGATCGCGTTGCCAACCTCCTCCTCGTTAAAATAGCTTTGCGCGGTGTCGATCAAGCGATAGCCGACCTTCAGGGCATCAAGCACGCATCTCTCGCATTCGTCCTTGGTGACCTGGTAAACGCCGTAGCCGAGCATGGGCATTTTTACGCCATTATTCAAAGTTACATACTGCATCTTGCGATCCTCCCATTGATTATTTTCAAAAATGTGCTATAATGAAGCTATTCAAGTGAATTATACACCTTAAAGTTAACTTGAAGTCAAGAGACTTGAAAAAATAATTCAAAAAATAAGAATTTGCAGGAGATATACCTTGTCCGACAGGAATAAAGAAACAAAATGGAACCTTTGATGATTATATGGTGCATAACACTTTTTATAGACAATCTGCTGCCGTTGGTGTTGGCACGCTTCTATCCGCATTACAGTCATAAAGAAATGGCACTATCAGTGCTTGGAGCACGGCAAAGTCCGGTGAAGCGGATATACAATGTGTGGTGTATATTGTCGGGGCTGATTTTTTGTATTGCTCCGTATGCACTGTATCAAGAAAATAGCGGCGGTTTAACCATAGCAATATGGGTATTACTTGCGATTTACGGCATTGGTTGCGAAATTATTTCGGGCTTTTGTCCGCTTAATGAAAATAGACAAGATGAAGATGTTATAACGAAAATCCACGGCGGTGCTTCTGCTATCGGATTTATGACACTACTCGTTGTGCCGTTA
Source organism: Clostridia bacterium (assembly GCA_017451735.1). Lineage (GTDB taxonomy): Bacteria > Bacillota > Clostridia > Oscillospirales > CAG-272 > Firm-07. The sequence goes on along the minus strand of JAFTNU010000045.1, from coordinate 2,999 downwards.
CTCTTGGCAATAATGCAATTACAAGTGTCAGAGGTCCTTACAGGAGCGTTCTCTTTTGTATGTTTTATTGCAGCGTTTGTGTTTTTCTGCTTTTTTATTATGGGAGAAAAAGAAAAGTTTTCAAATACTGTTTTACGATATGGGGGTCTTTGGCAAAGACTTGTTTTGGTGAGTTGTTACGTGCCTTTGCTCGTTTGGTGTGTGGAACAAACGGTATCAAGATAAACAAGAATTTGTAGGTGAGACAATGATTATTTTAATTACAGGTGCATCCCATACAGGCAAAACAGCACTTGCTCAGAAATTGCTTGAAAAATATAAATATCCGTATTTGTCTATTGACCATTTGAAGATGGGGTTAACCCGTAGTGGAAACACAGAACTTACACCGATAAGCGATGATGGTGATTTAACAGCATACTTGTGGCCGATTGTTCGTGAAATGATAAAAACCGCTATTGAGAACAAGCAGAATTTGGTTGTTGAGGGATGCTATATTCCGTTTGATTGGCAAAAGGATTTTGATAACGAATATCTTGAAAGCATAAAGTACTATTGTCTTGTTATGAGTGAAGGGTATATCCGAAATCATTTTGCTGACATAAAGAAATATGCAAATGTCATTGAGAATCGTTTGGATGATGAGTGGTGTACGATAGAGAGTGTATTGGCAGATAATGCAGAAGTGTTATCCCTTGCACAAAAGCATAATGTGAACTATATACTCATTGAAGATAACTACGAAATAAATGTTGATTTATAACGCCAAATTCCAATTTACCAAGGAGATAAAAATGTTATATACCGTTGGAGAAATGGCAAAAAGGCTTGGCATAGCGCCTTCCACACTTCGTTATTATGATAAAGAAGGCCTGCTTCCCTTTGTAGAGCGCTCCGGTGGAGGTATCCGCGTGTTCAAGGATGCCGACTATGAATGGCTCAAAATTATTGAATGTCTGAAAAAAACGGGAATGTCCCTGAAAGATATCAAGGAATTCGTCGTAATGGCGATGCAGGGCGATGAAACCATCGAGCCGCGCCTCTCTTTGATCGTCAAGCAGAAGGAGGCGGTCAAGGCGCAGATCGCAGAGCTTGAAGAAACGCTCCGAACTCTTGAATTCAAGGAATGGTACTATGAAACGGCAAAGGAGAACGGCTCCACCGACGTGCCGAGAAATATGACCCTTGACGAGCTCCCCGAGCAGTTTCGTGATGTCAAGGTGAGGCTGAGAGGGGAATGAAAGGGTAGAGCAACATCTTTGTCTGGTATCAAACGGAGAAATTATGATGCAAGCATTTACTGAAAATCAATACATCATGAGCAAGCCCGAAAAGCGGGAATTCTATCAAGAGCTGTTCACGCTCGCCATTCCCATAGGGCTTCAAAATTTACTTGTTGCGCTCATCGGCGCGACCGACGCGCTGATGCTCGGACGCTTGACGCAGGATGCGGTATCGGCGGTGTCACTTGCCAATCAGATCGTATTTATTATGAATCTGTTTGTCGGCGCGGTCGTTGGTGGCGGCGGGGTACTGATCGCCCAATATTGGGGCAAAGAAGACAGATCGATGGTGAAAAATCTGTTTTGCATGATCATCAAATGGTCGCTTGGTATTTCCTTTGTGTTCTTCCTTCTTGCCATGCTGATCCCCGAGCAGCTGATGCGGATATACACGCCCGACCAAAACCTGATCGAGATCGGTGCGTCATATCTTCGCGCGGTCGGCGTTTCCTATCTGTTTTCGGGTATCACACAATGCTATTATCTGAAAATGAAGGTGGAGGGCAAGGCATCTAAAAGCGTTATCATTTCTATCGTAACACTTGTCACCGATGTCGTGCTCGATATCTTTCTCATCTACGGGCTTGCGGGTGTTCCGAGGCTGGGGGCTAATGGCTCGGCTTATTCAACCGTAGTTGTGGAGCTGATCGCTTTGGTTTGGTGTATCATAGAATCTCACCGCAAAAATAGTATCCGCCCCGACCTGTCGGGATTCAGATGGTTCTCCAAGGGCATCACGAAGGATTGGCTCAAGATCGTTCTGCCTATGCTCGGTAGCTCACTTGCGTGGGGACTTTCGATCTCGATGCACTCGCTGATCATGGGACATCTCGGCTCGGATGCGACTGCCGCCGCTTCCATCACCTCGGTGGTGCTGGAGCTCGTCACCTGCGTATGCAAGGGTGTATCCGCAGGCGCGGGTATCATTCTCGGCAAGCTGCTCGGAAGGAGCCTGTTTGACAAGGCGAAGGCTTACGGACGAAAGTTCTGCCACATTTCGTTCCTGGTGGGAGGCATTCACCTGCTTCTCTTATGTATGCTGGCCCCCTTTGTTACGGCGTTTTTCGTTCTCACCGAAACGGCAAGGAGCTACCTCATCGCAATGCTGATGTTTACGGGAATATACGTTTTTGCATATTCCATCAATACAGTTGTTGTTTGCGGAATCTTTCCGGCGGGCGGCGATTCCAAATATGATGCTGTTAGCGTGATTTTGGCCACTTGGTGCGTTGCTCTGCCGCTCGCGCTTTTGGGCACATTTGTATTCCATTGGCCGGTTATGGTTGTCTATATCGTAATGAGTATTGACGAGGTCGTGAAGGTGCCTTTCGTTTTCCCGAGATACAGAAAATATTTGTGGTTGAAAAATCTTACAAAGAAAGAGCAATAAATTGATACAGGCGACAGGACGGCGTCGGAGACGCCTACTTGCCGCGCCAAGTTCTTGCGGACTTGCGCCAAAGCCGCAAGCGGCTTTGCCTGCTCTGTACTTCGTACAGACAGTTTCTCGCACCCATCACCGCACAAACCCAAAAAGGGGGGCACAAGCCCCCCTTTTTTGGGGTTTGGTACGGGCGACAGGACGGCGTCGGAGACGCCTACTTGCCGCGCCAAGTCCTTGCGGACTGGCGCCAAAGCCGCAAGCGGCTTTGCCTGCTCTGTACTTCGTACAGACAGTTTCTCGCACCCATCACCGCACAAACCCAAAAAGGGGGG
>JAFTNU010000044.1 GCA_017451735.1 Clostridia bacterium | reverse complement strand
TGTTCAGAATGGAGCACCCCTCGCGGCCGATCATATCCTTGACAAAGACCTGGGTGGGCAGAAGCGTACCCATGATGTTGAGATTGAATACAAACTCAAAGCCGGATTTATCCAGATTGAAGAACGTGGCAATATCGTCGCGGGTCTCGTCACCGGGCTCATAGGTCTCATGAGCGGTGGTCGCGCGGGGATTGTTCCCGCCGGCACCGTTGATGAGCACCGAGCAAGGGCCCAGGTCGGCCAGGACCTTGGCGTGAACCTCCTCCAGAACGGATTTATCCAACACATTGGCGGCATAAGCCTTCGCAGTTCCGCCGGCGGCATTGATCTCGTCGGCCACCTTGCCTGCGGCCTCCACATTCAGATCCAGCAGTGCCACGGCCATGCCGTTCTTTGCCATTTCGCGGGCAAATGCCGAGCAGAGCACGCCACCGGCACCCGTGATCACACATACTTTTTTCATTGGTTTATTTCCTTTCAAAATCTTTATTTTCCGCTCTTATCAATGGCTTCCCACAGACCGGAGAGGTAGGTGGCTCCCAGGGCGCGGTCATAAAGTCCGTAGCCGGGTCTGCCGTCCTCCCCCCAGATCATGCGGCCGTGGTCGGGACGAACGTAGCCGTCAAAGCCGCTGTCATGCAGAGCCTTCATGATACCGTAGATGTTCAGGGAGCCGTACTCGGTGGGATGTGCGGTCTCATGGAACTGCCGCTCACCCGTGTGCTTGATGTTACGGATGTGGGCAAAATGGATACGGTCGGCATATTTGGCCGCCATCTTGACAAGATCGTTATTGGGATCCGCGCCGAGAGAGCCGGTACAGAAGGTCAGGCCGTTTTCTTTTTGGTCCACCAATTTGAGGAATCTGTCCAGATTTTTCTCGCAGGTGATGATGCGGGGCAAACCGAAAATCCCCCACGGCGGGTCATCGGGATGAATGGCCATGTTGACCCCCGCCTCATGTGCCACGGGGATCACGGCCTCAAGAAAGGTCTGCAGATTTCCCCACAGTTTCTCCTCGGTCATGCTCTCGTACTGAGACAGCAGATCGCGCAGGCCCTCAACGGTATAGCTTTCATCCCAACCGGGCAGCGAAAGGCCACCCTTGGCGGGATTCATGGCAAGCACGGTCTGCTCGTCATACGCCAAGGAGTTAGAGCCGTCGACGGCGGGACGGTGCAGCTCACTGCGGAGCCAGTCAAACACGGACATAAAGTTGTAGCAGATGCACTTGACGCCCGCCTCACCCAATCTGCGCACATTTTCGCAGTAGTTCTCGATCAGCTTGGGGGCTTTTTCGTTGCCCAGCTTGATATCCTCGGGCACGGGAACGCTTTCCACCACCTCAAAGGCCAGGCCGTGATCTGCGGCCGCCTTTTTCAGGGAGGCAATGCTCTCGCGACTCCAGACGCCACCCGCAGGCACGTCATAAACGGCAGAAACGATGGAACGCACCGTGGGGATCTGAGAGATCGCCTCAAGGGTCACGGGATCGTCTGCGCCGTAGTAACGGAAGGTCATTTTCATAAGACACATCCACCTTTCCTATATTTTTTCATTCTCATTATACACCATGAAATAGTCAATATTTTTGCAAATATTTCATTTTATATTGCAAATATCTCCAACAAGTGCTATAATGAAAGAAATTCGTGCGGAAGGAGGAGAAGTATGGAAATTTTTCGTCACAATTTCGGCGAGTGCATGGCCCATCACAGCATCGATCATCACCCCAACGAGGCCGACTTCCCCCTTCATGCCCATCCCCACTGCGAGGTCTTTTATTTTATCAAGGGGGACGGCTACTACACCGTCGAGGGCCGCGACTATCCCCTCTCCCCCGGCAATATCCTGCTCATGCGGGACGGTGAGATCCACAAGCTGCATATCAGCGGCGCTTCCCCTTACGAGCGGATGGCCATTCACTTTCCATTGGATGAAATCCTTGGGAAAGACACCCCGTTTGCGGGCTTACGCTCCCTTTTTCTGGATCGCTCCCCCGGCTGCAACAATCTTTTCGCTCCCAAAACCGAGGAAAGCGCCGCCTTCCTTGCCGCCTGCTTCTCCCGTATCTGCCGTTCCGCCATGGGAGATGCCGAATTCGGCCTTTCGCTGACGGCACATCTCCCCGCTCTGCTTTCCGAGCTGCGCAGTATGAGCGCAAGCGCCCCACTTCCGGAGCCTCTGCCCCGTAAGGAATGCGACTCCGTCCTTCCCGAGATCATCGACTACATCAACCGTCATCTCACCGAGATCAGCGGCCTTTCGGAGCTGGAGCAGCACTTTTTCTTCAGCAAATCCACCCTCAACCGTCTGTTTTCCGAGTCCACCGGATCCACTGTTTGGGAATATGTGGTCATCAAGCGGCTTCATGCCGCCAGACGAATGCTATTGGACGGCAAAAGCGCCGCCATTGCCGCCGCCGCCTGCGGCTTCGGCGATTACTCGGCCTTTTACCGCCAGTACCGCCGCGTCTTCGGAGAAAGCCCCCGCAGGGAAAGAAAATCCCCAAAACCACTTGAAAAAAGTGATGAAAAGTCATATCATTAAAGTAACTCTTACAAGAAAGGCACGATCATGGGTTTCAAAACAGAATTGCATTGTCACAGCGGCGTTGTCAGCGCCTGCGGCCATCTCTCCCCCGAGCGCATTGTCGAGCGCTATACGGAGGCCGGCTATACCTCCCTTGTCATCACCGATCACCTCAGCCGCGACACCTTCAACTACGGCAACTACGGCGGTCCCTGTGATTGGGATGCCAAGGTGGACTTTTTTCTCCGCTCCTTTGATTTATTACAAAAGGTCGCCAAGGGTAAGCTGAACATTCTGCAGGGCATGGAGGTGCGCATCAACAAGCACGCCGCCGCAGACTATCTGGTCTATGGCGTGACCGAGGAATTTCTCCGCTCCCACACCGACCTGCTCTCTTACCATTTCCGGGATTTTTCCGCCGCCGTGCGAGAAGCAGGTCTTTTGCTGATTCAGGCACATCCCTTCCGTGACCACATGGTGGTTACGCCTCCCGAGCTGTTGGACGGTGTAGAGATCTATAACGGTACCGTCAAGCACCCCATGTTCCGCAATCACATTGCCGAGCTATGGGCAAAGGAGTATGATCTGATCCCCACCTCGGGCTCTGACCTGCATCATGAGGGGATGTTCATCTCCGGCGGCATCGAGACCGATGTGCCCATCACCTCCAACGAGCAGTTGCTTGCCGTTCTGCGCAGCCGTGACTATCGCATCCTGCGAAACGACGCGCTTTTTGCCGATCACGAAGCGAGATAACCAAGGCCGACCACCATCTTTCCGCCCATCACCGCACATGATAACAACGCCCCCGCACCGTTGGTGCGGGGGCGTTGTTGCTCTCTTTACAATTGATAGCTGATGATCCGATATTCCTCACCGCCGGCCTGCGTTGCGATCAGGCAGGAAACCACGCCGCCCGAGGAAATACCGCAAAGGCCGAAGATCGACTCCGATCCGTCGATCTCAAGAAAGGCGATCAAACGGTCCTCTCCCGTGATCAGATCATGGGCACGCAAGGTATTGTTGGTATTGTAGATCAGTTCATTCCCGTATACCGCAAGGCCTGTATAACAAGCCACATAGTACTCGGCAGAGCCCTTCAGGCGCCACAGTCCGCTCACGGCGAAATCCCGGGTCAGCGCGGCAGGGTCAACACCGCTGTACACGGCACCGAAAACATTCCGCTCTCCCGTATCGCCCTCGGACACCGCGCAATAATAAACCTCACTGCTTTTGATCATGGGCGAGTGGGTCTTGCGCCAGACAGCGCTGTCGTACTTCACATCGGCGGCCTTCTGCGTTGCCGCCCAATCGCAATGCCAATCGGGTACGGTCGCCGTCTCATTGATTCGATCCTCGTCAATGGCGATGATACCCGCGTCGCTTTGCAAAAAGTAGGAATAAGACGTATAGGAAGGATAGGAGGCGGTATCATCCCAGGTCACATCCACGTGATACCAGGCGCCGTCCAGCTTCACCATATTCCAGGCATGATTCATCCGACTGCTGGTAACGGGGATCGATTCGATCCCGACCTCCGCCGTCACGGCGATAAATGCCAGCATGTACGCCTGGCATACACCGGTCTTTTCTTTCAAAAAAGAGTACGCATCACGGATCGCCCTGGGCTCGCGATTGTTTTTCTCGTTTTCAAGGCCGGTGTGATCGTAGGAATAATGAAGAACGAAATAGTCATGCAGATAAAGCAATTTGTCAAAATCACTGCCGTCTGTGGGAACGCCGGCCACGATCTCATCGATCATAGCCTCATACTCCACCGTCATAGCAGCCGCTTCTTCCTTGGTACAGGTATAGGTGGGACGCAATTTCTGAATGATGCCGCCTTGGCTTTGATAACTGAAATTTTTGCCTACAAAAAACAGCTCGGGATGCGTGAAGCGGATCTCGGAAACCACCGCCTGCAGGATCTCTTCGTTCCAGGTGTATTTTGAGGCATCGATGGTAATCTCACTTTCAAAATTGGCAAAAGCGTTGCAAAGGTAGGTCTCCAGATCCGGGTCCAGCTCCTCGGAAAGGGTATATTCCGGGAATTGGGCCGCATCATCCGTGGGGCGGAGGCCCGCTATCCCCTCCTGGCCGCTACCGATCTGTTGCAGAGTATCCAGACGTCCTGCCGTATCCTGCACAAAAGCGGTGATTCCCGAAAGATCGGGGAAAGCATCGTTTCGCCACAGGGTAAACGTAAAGAGCATGGCACATAGCAGAAAGCCCGCCATGGCACGGAAAAATGTTTTCAAGGCTCAAGCTCCTTTCAAAAGGTGGGCCCTTGCAGGGGCAATGATGGCTTTACTGAAAATCGGCCTCGGTGGCATCCTCGTCCCGCGGGATCTCGCGCAGGACACGAGGGGCCACCTCCTCGTCGTGTCTGCCACCCAGCACATGACGGATGTGCTCCCCCGCTGCCCGATATTCCTCGTCGGAAAAGAGCTCCTCTTCGGTCCCCTTCTTGTGCTTGCGGGGCTTTGGCTCGGTCAGAAGAAGGTAAGCTGCCGAGGTCTCGGCCGCCGCCAGGGCGGCCAGGGCCGCCGGAACACTGCGCTTGCGGCAGCTCAGTATGATAAAGGTCACCGTTAACGTGCCCGCCGAGATCAGCATAGAAAGCCCTGCGGTCTCCTTTTGTCTGCGTGTCAGCTTCATGGTGTTCCTCCCTTCGGGGATTTTATTGTGCGTTCATCTTGAGATAAGCGTTGATAAAGCCGTCGATATCGCCGTCCATCACTGCACCGATATTGCCGTTTTCAAACCCTGTACGAGTATCCTTTGCCAGCGTATAAGGCATAAACACATAGGAACGGATCTGCGAGCCCCACTCGATGTTGACCTTGTTCCCCTGGATCTCCTCGATGGTATCCAGCCGCTCGCGAAGCTTGATCTCCATGAGCTTTGCCTTCAGCATCTTCATCGCCGTCTCTTTGTTCTGCAGCTGACTGCGCTCGGTCTGACATCCCACCACAATGCCCGTTGGCTTGTGCAGGATGCGAATCGCCGAGTCGGTCTTGTTGATGTGCTGACCGCCCGCGCCGCTGGAGCGGTGTGCCGTGACCTCGATATCCTCGTCGCGGATCTCCACCTTATCCACATCGGCAAACTCGGGCATGACCTCGATGGAGGCAAAGGAGGTCTGGCGACGTCCCGCCGCATCAAAGGGAGACACGCGCACCAGACGGTGCACGCCGTTCTCGCTCTTGAGGTAGCCGTAGGCATTGTTCCCCTCTACCATGATGGTGGCACTCTTAATGCCGGCCATATCGCCGTCCAGCCAATCCACCAGCTTGTATTTGAAATTGTGGCGCTCGGCCCAACGGGTGATCATGCGGTACAGCATCTGGGCCCAGTCCTGGGCCTCGGTGCCGCCTGCGCCGGGATGGAACGAAACAATGGCATTGCTGTGGTCATACTCGCCGCAAAGCAGGATCTCCATACGCATGGTATCCTCGGCGGCGCGGATGGCGGAAAGCTCGCCCTCCACCTCCTCTACACAGCTCTCGTCCTCTGCCTCGATGGCGATCTCGGCAAGAGCGATGGCATCCTCCAGCCGTGCGCAAAGGGCATTATATTCTTCAATGGTATCCTTGCTCTGCTTGAGCTCCTGCAGAACCTTGGATGAATTCTCCTGGTCGTTCCAGAACGAGGGGTCCGAGGTCTTTTGCTCCAACTCGGCAACCCGACCCTCCAGCGCCTCGATGCGCAGTGCACTGCCCAGGTCCTTCACCTTGTCGCGCATGTCGATCAGTTCGTGTTTTGCGTTTTCCAATGCAATGATCAAAATATCCTCCCACCGCCGTGCGGCACAGCTGAAATAGTTTCACCCGACAAATAAAAACACTTTCGGATGGTATCATATTACATTATAACATAGTATAGGCAGTTTTGGCAAGAGGTAAGCAGAAAAAAGACAAAGGACGGCACAGTGATACACTGTGCCGTCCTTTGGGTCATCCCGGGCGTCAATCGTCAAAAATGTCCTTTGCAGTATCGTCATTTCCGCCGAAAATACTGTTACCGCTATTGGCCGACGCGGTCAGCAGATCTACGGGGTTATAATCCAGAAACAACAATTCGGGCTTTTCGTAAGGCGCTTTCATGAGATCAAAGAGCGATCAGTCGTGCGCGACGGACACCACCGATGGTGGCAAGATCGGCAAGGAGATCCTCGCCCGCAGGTGTGGAAAGATCCAGCATGGTATACGCATTCTCGCCCTTGGACTTGTTGAGCATATTCTCGATGTTCAGTCCGCGCTTAGAGCAAGCGTTGGTCACATTGGTCAGCACGGCAGGCACATTGGCATGAAGCACGCAAACGCGCATGGCGCCGCTGGCGGGCATGGAGGCGGCGGGATAGTTGACACTGTTACGGATATTACCCGTGCGCAGATACTCATCCAGCTCCTCGGCGGCCATCACGGCACAGTTATCCTCGGACTCCTCAGTAGAGGCGCCCAGGTGAGGAATGGTCAGCGCACCGGGAATGGCAACGGTGGCCTCGGTGGGGAAATCGGTGACGTAAGCCCCCACCTTTCCTGCCTCCATGGCGGCGGCAAGATCGGCGGCATTCACCAGCTCGGCGCGGGCCAGGTTAATGATTTTAACCCCGTCCTTCATCTGAGCGATGGTCTCGGCGTTGATCATATTGGTGGTGGTGGGAGTAGCGGGAACATGCAATGTGATGTAATCGGAGGCGGCGTACACCTCCTCATAGGTGTTGGCATGCTTGATGTGGTGATCCAGGTTCCAGGCACCCTCCACCGACAGGTAGGGATCACAACCCACGACCTTCATACCAAGAGCGATGGCGGTGTTGGCCACCATGCCGCCGATGGCACCAAGGCCGATGACACCCAGGGTCTTGCCCTGGATCTCGGTACCGGCAAACTGCGATTTTCCTGCCTCTACCTGCTTGGCAACATCGGCAGTGCCCGCAAGGGACTTGGCCCAGGCGATGCCGTCCACCACCTTACGGGAGGCCAGAAGCAACGCGCAGATGGCCAGCTCCTTTACGCCGTTGGCATTGGCACCGGGGGTATTGAATACCACGATACCCTCGGTGGCACAGCGATCCACGGGGATGTTGTTCACACCGGCACCCGCACGGGCGATGGCAAGGAGCTCGGGATTGAAGGTCATATCGTGCATCTTGGCCGAACGGACCATAATGCCCTCGGGGGCCGTCACATCGGTACCCACATTGTAAACGGCGGAATCCAGACGGTCGGTGCCCACCTTTGCGATCTTATTGAGCAGTTGGATATTTTTCATTGTCGTTACCTCTTATGCTTTGGGATTGTTGGCGGCGAACTCTTTCATAAAGACCACCAGCTTTTCCACACCCTCGATGGGCATGGCATTGTAGATGGAGGCGCGCATACCGCCCACCGAGCGGTGACCCTTCAGGTTCTTCAGACCCTTGGCGGCGGCCTCGGCGGCGAACTTCTTGTCAAGGTCGGCATTGCCGGTGACAAAGGTCACATTCATCAGGGAACGGCTGTTCTTCTTGACGGGTGCGATGTAGTAATCCTGGGAATCGAGATAATCGTAAAGGATCGCGGCCTTCTTTTCGTTGTATGCCTTCTTGGCGGCAAGACCGCCGGTAGCCAGCAGATGCTCAAACACCAGCTTGGCAATGTAGATGGTGTATGTGGGAGGGGTATTGTACATAGAGCCGTTCTCGGCCATGATCTTCCACTCCAGCATGGTGGGCATCTTGGGGTCGGCATACTCCAGCAGATCCTCGCGGACAATAACGATGGTCACACCTGCGGGAGCCACGTTCTTCTGGGCACCGGCGTAGATCACGCCGAAGCGGCTGACATCCACCGGCTCGGAGAGAATGCAGGAGGACATATCGGCCACCAGAGGAATATCACCGGTATCGGGGATCTCGGGATATTTGGTGCCGTAGATGGTGTTGTTATAACAAATATGTACGTAAGAGGCATCCTCGCGGAACATGTCGCGGGTGAGGGCGGGAACATGATCGAAGTTATCCTCCTTGGTGGTGGCAACGCATTTGACGTCATAGCCCATCTTCTGCGCTTCCTTGAAGGCCTTGCCCGAGAACTGACCCGAGACCACATAATCTGCCTTGCCGGTACGGCCGATCAGATTCAGAGGAACGGCTGCAAACTGGGTGGAGGCGCCGCCCTGCAGGAACAGCACCTTGTAGTTGTCGGGGATCTGCATCAGCTCGCGCAGCATCTTCTCGGCATCGGTGATAATTGCCTCGTAATCAGGGGAGCGGTGAGACATCTCCATAACCGACATACCGGAATCGCCGTAACAAAGCATCTCCGATGCGGCTTTTTCAAGTACGGGAACGGGCAGCATGGAAGGGCCTGCCGAAAAATTGAATACTCTGTTCATAAAGAACCTCCGATAATCCCCGGGACACCCGGTTTCATTTACTCTTTATCATCAACACGCCGGCGGCGGATTGCAATAAGGATAGATTTAGTTTTCATTATACTCTCAATTCCCTTTTCCGTCAAGAGCTTTGGAGAAATTCGTTTCTTTTTTAACAAAAGAGCCCGCCGTGCAAAATCCTTGGCACAGCGGGGGTTATCGGTTTTCACGGCTCCATATCGCCTTGCGATGATTCAGATAGAGATCGATCAGCTCCTTGGAAAATTGATCGTCGGACGCCCGATCGGTTTTACTTTGCATATCCGCAAGCAATTCCAGATACGGCATCAGATGTCGGTCTTTTTTCTTCAGCACGCCGCTTTTTACCGCATGGCGAAACTGAAAATCCAGTGCCTCATCATACAAGCGCTTGTAATCAGGATTCTCCAACAATTCCAAATGTCCGCGAAAAAACCAAAGCACGCGGCGAATAAAATAAGTGGGCCGACACCATGCGCCCGTGAATTCCCGCAACGATTCTTCCGTGATATAAATTTCCTTTTTGCACCGACGGCCGAACATGAATATCATCCCTATCATTGTTTATTGATTTTTCCGTTATCGATGTGATCCAGCGAGTACTCGCAGCATTGAACGACCAGATTGTTAAGAGATACACCGCTTTCCTGTGCGAGGACTTCAAGCTTATTGACAAGATCAAGCGGCATTCTGAATGTTTTATTGATATGCTCGGTCTTTTTCACTTGAAACATATGGCATCACCCCTTACACTCCTATTTTACAGTGTTTTTACGCAAAATTGTATACCGCATTTTTGCATTGATTTCATATATGCAAAATGCACCCGATATTTCTATGCTCTTTACACTTTTAAAATTATAGCCTGTCAAAATGTGTTTGTATATATTAAAAACATATTCAAAATATATTCAAAAGCTATGTATCGCAACCAATAGCCTTCCCCAGTGGGGTTCCACCTCGGCTTCGCCGAGCTGCCAAACCGGATGAGGAGGACACCTTTTGTGTTGTACTAACCGGCTCTCCTCATCCACCACCTACGGCGGTCCCCCATAGAGTTTTCGCAAGAAAACTCCGGTTGCTCGCCAAAGGCGAGCTCATCCCCCGCTGGGGAAGGCTATGGAGTT
>JAFTNU010000043.1 GCA_017451735.1 Clostridia bacterium | reverse complement strand
CTTGTGGGAAGGTGAGATTGGCATAGGTCTGGCTGACCGACTGACCGCCGATATACAGCTGAGGTGCACTGTAGCCCTCTGCCACATACCAATCTTTTCTGCCTGCCAGAGGATTCCCTTGATAGGCAAAATCCAGACTGCACCAGCCGACAAGATCGCCCAGATAGTAAATGTTGACCAGCTCCTTGCAGTTGTAAAAGGCTTTCTCATCAAACCGGGTCACATCGGCAGGGATGGTCACCGTTGTCATGGCCGTGCACATATAAAACGCTTCTTTGCCGATGCTTTTCACCCCCGTGGGGATGACCATTTCCTTCAAGGCGGTGCAATTGTAAAACATCCTCTCACCGATGGACGTGAGCCCTGCGGGCAGTGTCACGGCGGTCAGGCCCGTACAGCCGGAAAAGGCACCGTCTCCGATCAGCTTGACCGTATCGGGGATCACCACCTCGGTGATCGAGGTGCAATCGGCCAGCGCGCCGGCCAGGATGGCCGTGGTTCCCGTCTTTACGGTAAACACACCGGTGGCGGAGGTGCTCACCGAAACAAGCGTCGTGCCGCTGTAGACAGCACCGTCCTCCTCCGCCTCACCGCCGTTCAGAAAGGCCGTGCCCAAGAAGGCATTGAGCCCGATAAAGGTCAGGGAGTCGGGCAAATTGATCTCGGCAAGATTGGTGCAGTGCGCAAAGGCCAGTACGCCGATCGACTGCACGTTCTTGCCCAGTGTCACCTTGAGCACCGAGCAGTGAATGAATGCCGAATCATCGATATGGGTCACGCTGTCGGGCAGGACCAGCTCGGTCAGATTGCAGGCGTTGTAGAAGGCCTCGGTTCCGATGCGGGTGCAGATGCTCCCCTCCTCAAAGGTCAGGGACACCACCACGGTATCGTTGGAGCCGCTGGCATCGTAAAAGATACGATCCGGGATCGCCTGTACAGCCTTGCCGATCACCAGCGCCACATCGGTAGAATCCACCCCTGCATTTTCAAAAGCGTATTCACCCACGGTGCAGGTGGCGGCATTCCAATAAATATTGCTAAGCTTGGTACAGCCGGAAAAAACCCTATCACCAAGGGAGGTCAGAGTGGAGGGAATGTCAATCGCCGTCAGCGCACCGCACTTGTAGAAGGCAGCAATTCCAATGCTCGTTACTCCCTCTTCAAAGGTCACGGTTGTCAAGCCGCTGCAGCCATAGAAGGCCCGGGAACCGATCTGACGCAAGGCTGCGGGGAACCGCAATACCGTAAGGCCGGAGCAGCCGTAAAATGCATCGCCATCTACATTTCTCAATGTTTCGGGCACGGTAAAGTCCTTGAGCTTGGTACAACTATAGAAGGCGCATGTACCGATATCGGTTACGTTGTTCGACATATGCAACGTCGTCAGGGCGGAGCATTCGTTAAAGGCGTATCCCTTGATCAGCGTAACAGCATCGTGGAGCGTCACCGAAGTCAGGCTTGTCATATAGGCAAAGCAATATGGATTGACCACCGTTATACGCTCGGGCAATATCGCCGATGTCAGCAGCGCATCCCCCACATACAGCTTTTCCGCGTAGCGGACCGGAGTGGAATATTGATCATCAAAGTGGATGCCGCACCAATCCTCCAGCGAGGATACCTTGACCTGCTCGATCCAGGTGCAATTGTAAAATGCATGCTCCCCGACCCGGTTGCATACACTTCCCTCCTCAAAGATCACAGTGGTTAGGCGAGGAGCGGTATTAGTGAAACTGTTGGTGCCGGAGAAAAGATAACGGGGAATGCTCTGTACGGCGGCTCCGATAGAAAGCGTGATACCGTCGGCACCGTGGCCTGCGTAGCCGAACACGGAGGCGCCGGTCGACCCGTCGGCACAGTTGACCGCGTTCCACCGGATCTCTACCAGGCTTTTGCATTCATAAAACGCCTGGGTGCCCACATAGGTCACACCGGCGGGCACGGTCAGAGCCGTGGCATTACAGCCGATAAAGGCATACGGCCCGATGGCGGTCACGTCGGCAGGAAGATCCAGATGCGTCAAGATCTGCCCGTTCATGCTGAGATTGTGCGCATAATACAAGGGGTTGGATTCGGGATCGGTAAACGTAACAGCGGCAAATTTGCCCAGATCCGAAATATACACACCGCTCAAGGCCGAGCAATTGTAGAAGGCGGCCGTCCCCGATGCGGTCAGAGTAGAGGGCAAGGTCACGGCCTCCAGCGCCGTGCACCCATAAAAAGCATTCTCGCCAATGGTGTTCACACCCTCGTCCAGCGTCAGGGACGAAAGAGCGGTACAGCCGTTGAAGGCATTGGCCGATACGGTGCCGAGCGTGCCGGGGAGACGGATCTCACTAAGAGACACGCAATTCTGAAAGGCGCTCTCCCCAAGGGCGGCCAGCACCTGAGAGAACGTCACCGTGCGCAAGGCGGAGCAGCCCTGAAAGCTCTGCGCAGACAGAGCGGTCAGAGAGGCAGGCAGCTTTACGGAGTCAAGCGAGGTGCAACTCATAAAGGCGGCGGTACCGATGCTCTTCACCGTGTCGGACAGGGTGACCTGCTCCAACCCGGTACATCTGTAAAAGGCATAGTCACTCACCGCAGTACCGCTTCCGCCCACGGTCACCGTTTTCAAATTGGTACAATTGGAAAAGGCGCCGTACGGAATATCTCCACCCTTAACGGTAACCGCAGTCAACGCAGTGGGAATGTACCAGTCATAGCTGTGGACCGCACTGTACTGCTGCGTCACCTTGGTGGCACCGCTGAAGGAGACCGTACCGAAGAAATAGCCCAGCAATCGGTCGGCGGAGCATTCTCCCACCTTGCTGTTGCCAAGGAAGGGCACGGTCAAACTGCCAAGCGAGGAGCAACCGCTCAACGCAAAAGTACCTATAGAGGTCACGCTATCCGGAATCTCCAGGGAGGAAAGCGCAGAGCAACCGTAGAACAGGCGCTCGCTCACGGCAGACAGCTGAGCGGGCAGAGTGATCTTTGACAATCCGATGCAGTTCTGAAAGGCATAGCCCCCTATCGCGGTCACGCCGTCGGGAATGACGACCGCATCCAGCACACTGCACCCGTCAAAGGCATAGGAGCCGATGGTACGCAATCCTTGAGACAACGTGATTTTGCCCAGCGCGGTACAACCGCTGAAGGCATACGAGCCGATCTCGCTCACACTGTCGGGCAGAACGATATCGGTCAGGGCGTCACAGCCCCGGAATGCGTACTGCCCCACCTTACTGCATTGGTTCTCCCCCGCAAAGGTCACGCTGAGAACACGGGAAATCTCTGTTGTATCCGAGAGGAAGTAAGCGGGCAGAGCCGTTACATTTTCACCAACCGTCACGTGCATGCCGTTACGCCCCGCCCCGGCAAAGGGGGAGGCCGTAAAATCGGCGCAAGCGGTGGCGTTCCAATCAAGCCTGGTCAAAAAGAGGCAATCGGCAAAGGCGTTGGTGCCCACACTGCCGATGGCGGCAGGCACGGTCACGGTGCTGACCTTGTTCCCCTTCGAGCCGCCGAACAGGTAGGACGGGATCGCACTGACGGTCTCACCGAAGGAGACGGCGACTCCCTCGCCATCACAGCCCACATTGGTGAAAATATCATTATTGGCGGTAAGCGTAACAGACGCGGTATTCCAGACGATTTCGGTCAGATTGACCAGATCGGCAAAAGCACCCGCCCCAAGAGAGGTCACCGTAGCGGGCACGGTAAGAGAGCGCAGGGTGGTACAGCCGCTGAGTCTGCCCGCCTCCACAGCGCTCACGGCGGCGGGGATGGTCACTGCGGTCAGCGGCGCGCCGTTCACATACAGCTCGCCACCCTTGGCAAAGGGATTGGCAGAGGTTGCAAGCTCCAGGGCAAACCACATATCGATATCGGGCACGCTGACGCGACCGATGTTCACACACTGATAGAACGCATAAGAGCCGATGGAGGTCAAATCGGCAGGCAAAGAGACCGACTGCAACGCGGTATATCCGATAAAGGTATAGGGCTTCAACACGCTAAGGCCTGCGGGCACGGTCAGATCGGTGATCCCCGTGTCATTCACATACAGCATGCCATTGGTGCCGTACAGCGGATTGGCGGTCCGGTCGGCAAAATCGATACGGCACCAGGCATCCATCGACCCGATGGCGATCCTTCGGATCTCGTCACAAAGGCCGAACGCACGGGTACCGATGGCGGTTACGGTAGCGGGGATCTGCACCGATGCAAGAGCGGAGCAGCCGTAAAAGGCATTTTCGCCGATGGCAGAGCATCCCGTCACGGAATCCGACAGTCCTGCGACACCGTCGGCGGCGAAAGACACCGAGGTCAGCTTGGGTGCTCCGTCGGTCGTCTCTCCCACATAAAAGAGGTAGGCGGGGATCTTGTCCATGGACGGGTTGAAGATCACGGCAATGCCGTCACCCTTCTGCCCTGCCCCGACAAAGATCTTATCCGCCGAGGTAAAATCGGCACAAGCGGTGGCCTGCCAATCCACCCGTGTCAGTGCGGTACACCCCGAAAAGGCGCCCGCTCCCACCGAGATCACCCCGGTGGGGACTGTAATGGCAGTCAGAGATGTACAATCGGACAGGGCACCGGCGCCGATGGCAGTCAGCTTGGTGCTCCAGGTCAGTGTACTCAAGGCCTCACAGCCCGCAAAGGTCCGATCGCCAAGCGCGGTGATCTCCTGATCCAGCCGGATCCCGGTCAGGGCGGCACAATGCTCAAAGGCACCGGAGGCCAGCACACTGCCCCTGACGCTGACTTGACGGAGTGTGGCGGGAATATAATAGGTCTCATTTCCCTGCACGGTGGCAAGGGAGGCGGCATTGGCGACGGTACCGAACAACGTGCCGAAGGGCTTGGCCTCGGTAAAATGCATCGTCAGAGCGGTCAGCCCGGTGCAGCCGCCCAAGACCTCGGTGCCCAGGTCGGTCACCGAAAGAGGCAATGTCAGCTCCGTGATCCCCGAGCATCCCCAAAGGGCGCGATCGCCCAGGGCAGTGATCCCCTCGGGCAGGGTGATCCGGGTCACTGCGGAGCAGCTTTCCAGCGCCCCATCGGTCAACGATCGGCCCACAGCGGTCACCCGACGCAGCTGACTGTAGGATGTACTGCCGAAATAATCGGCAAGGGTCAGCTCCTCAAAGCACACAGAAAGATCTGTCAGCCCGGTACAACCATTCAGAATCGTCTCACCGATCTCGGCCACCACCCCCTCCATGGTCAGGGAGGTCAGTGCCGTACAGCCGTCAAAGGCAGTGTCACCGATCTCGGTCACACTTGCAGGAATAGACAGGGACGTCAGCGCGGTACAGCTTTCGAAGGCCTTGGCGCCGATGACCTCAAGATGCTCGGGAGCATCCAGATGATCCAGCGCGGTACAGCCGCTGAACACACTCTCGGGAAGCGACAGAATTTCATCGGAAAGCGACACCGTTTCCAGCATTTCGCAGCCTGTAAATGCACCGTAAGGCAGGGTCGAGCCCCGCACGGTCACGCTTTTGAGGTTACCCGGCACATAATAGTTCTCGTTTCTCTGGAATACGGGAGTCGAGCCGGAAAAGCGGTCGGTGCCGAAAAAGCCGCCCAACGGGTAGCTTTGACCGTCAAAGGAAAGGGTCAGAGACTGAAGGGCGCCGCACCCGTAAAGCACCGTTTCGCCCAGCTCTGTGACAGTGGAGGGGATCACCAGCTGTGTCAGATCCTCGCACCCCATTAGCGCCTTGTCATCCAGCGTGGTCAGCCCCTCGGGCAAGGAAAGGGCGGTCACACCCGCACATGCAGCAAAGGCAC
This sequence comes from Clostridia bacterium, assembly GCA_017451735.1. Taxonomy (GTDB): domain Bacteria; phylum Bacillota; class Clostridia; order Oscillospirales; family CAG-272; genus Firm-07. Next base: position 72,642 of record JAFTNU010000043.1, on the reverse strand, counting down.
CGCCCGCAACGGTGGTGACGGGAGCTCCCTCATAGGTGGCGGGGATCTCGATGGCGGTATTGCCGTTGGGCACCGCACGAATCAACCGATAGCCCGATCCGTCGGAAAGGGGCTCAAAGGTCAGCTCCACCTCACCCACCACGGGGGTATCGGTGTCTCCTTTGCCGGGTGTCTCCTCCGTTTCGTTTCCGCCGCCGGCAGGCTCCTCCAGCGCGCCCGCATCCGGCTCGTTTTTCGGAAGCAACAGGGCGGTGGCCGTACCTGCGATCAAAAGGCTTGCCAGAACGGCGGCACCGCCGATCACCAATTTTTTATGGCCCTTTCGTGTCGGCTTCTGATCCACAAAGGACGAAACGAAATCATGGATCTTTTTATAGGCAAACGAATCGGAAAAATCAATGCCCTGCAATCTGCCGCTGATACCGGACAGGCGTTCGATGGGCTTATCGCGGAACACGATGGTCAGACTGTTGTGGGCCTTGGTCCCCGCCGACATCATACCGATGTAACGGGTATATTCGTTTTTGACCCATTTTGTTCTCAGGTGCTTTTCGTCAAAGCACACCACGATCATACATTTGGCGCGGCAAAGCGCATACAGGATCATGGCCTCATAGTCGGTTCCCGCATGCCCCGCAATGCTCTCCTCCGAGAAAAAGGGACGGTAATGATCCGCCTCCAATGCACGAAAGATCTGCTCGGCGGCGAAATACTCCTCGGTATGTTTTTTCTCCTGACTGCTTCCATCCCCATCATCGGTCACCTTCAGACAAAGGAAGGTATCAAAATCAAGGCCGCTTTTCTCCAGTGCGCGGAACTTTTCGCGAATGTCATCGATCTCGGCGGCACGTGCCCGATAGATCTTCTTCTGCTCGGCCGAGGCATACTGCAATGCCTTTTGATAGTTGGCCCCCTCGGAAAACAGTCCCTCCCCCACCTTGTGACAGATGGGCTGTAGCCGATTTTTGAGCATATCCCGCAGATACTGTATCCGCGCCTCGGCAAGGGCCATACCGAAATAGGCCTCCGGCTCCTCTTTCCCCGCCGCGGCGGCCGCTTCCGCCGCCTTGGCGTAGGCAGTGTACGCCCGCTCGAACTCGCATTTATCCAGCTCGGTCTCGCCGATCTGCAGCTGCACCAAAACGTCGGAAAGCTGTTTTTCCCGCGGCAGAATAAAGCTCATGCCGCAGTTTCGGCAATGGATCACCCCGTTGAGTGCATTGTCCAATTCCAACGCCATGCCGCAGTTTTTACATTCCAATTTTTCAAGATTCATGCTTTTCTCCTCTCGTCAAGAGATGCGAACATTACCCATTATACCAATTTAAATTGTAGCACATAATTTTAAAAATAGCAATAACTTTTATTATATAATATTTACAACAAATGCAAATAAAAGAAAGGGGGCCCGAAACGCTTTGTGTTTCGGGCCCCCTTTCCCTTTTATTCGGCACAGCCGAGGCAAGCGGGGGCGATATCCGCCACAGAGAAGAAGGCAATGCTCTTTTCCAGATCGGCAGGGGTCATACCGGGCGCACAGACGGGAACCACGACCTCGTCCTTACCGTTCAGATCGAAATACTGCTCCGCAGGCTCTGCGTCACTTCCCACAAACTCCACACGCAGCTTGGAAACAAAGGTGTCGGCACAAAGGTGTAACAGAAGATTACCACTGTCCCCCGTGACGTGGGCAGTGATCCCCGGCTTGCGGAAGGCAAAGAATTTTGGACGTACAAAGAGCATGGTGGAGGAGGAAACGACCTGCCCCGCGCTGTTACGCAGGGTATAAACCAGGAATGTCTCATGCTCACGGCCTGCCACAACAGCAGCAAAATCCTTGGTAACAATATCCTTGGCGGTCAGCGCCTCGACGCTGACGGGATAGGTCTCTTCGTGCAGGGTCTCAAGCTCGCGGGTACGGACCGAAAGCTCCACCGTACCCGAAAAGGGCGTCAGTTGCTCATTGGACACATTGAAGGTGGCCTTAGTCCCCTCGTCACAGGCCGAGAGGAGCACCGGCGCAAAGAAGCGGCGCGCCGCATGGTGCAGTGCCTTTTCCCTGCCGGAGCCATCCACCGACGACCAGGAGGCCACGGGCCAGCAGTCGTTCAGCTGCCAGTAGGTGGTGCCCATGCAACGCCCGCGGTTGCGGCGGAAATGCTCCACGGCAAAGCGGATAGCATCGGACTGCATGATCTGGGAGGCATAGATCACCGCGTCAAAATTCTCGGGATACATGTAATACTCGGAAAGGTAATACATGATAGTACCGTTGGCACCCTTGCACTTCTGATGATGGTTCATCACGGGCGAAAACAGGTTGCGGTCACAGGGCAAGGAAAACTCCTCCACTGTGCGGTGGTGGGGCAGAGATTCAAAGCCGAACTCCGAGCAGAAGCGGAAGAACTGCTTACGGTAGTCGGTCATGGGCTTGCGGCTATGCCAGACCGCCCAATAGTGGGCATCCCCCTTGTCGGCACTGCCGGGCTCACGGAACCCGCCGCCCGAGGAGGGCGAAGAGGGCCAATAGAAGGTATCGGGGGCCAGTTTTTGACACACATCGGGGAGCACCCGCTCATAAAGATAGAGATAATCGGCGCGCACCGTCTGGCTGGAGCCCCAGCTGCTGTCGGCCCGGCTGACAAACAGCTCCATCTCGTTGTTGCCGCAAAGAAGGCCAAGTGACGCATGGTGACGGATGCGACGGAGATTGTCATCAAACTCGGCACGAATATTCTCCTCATAAGAGGGCGTCATGTGCACGTTCATGCAGGCAAACATAAAGTCCTGCCAGACCATCAGACCCAGCTCGTCGCACAGGTCATAGAACCAATCCATGGGATAGAAGCCGCCGCCCCATACGCGAACGGTATTGAAATTGGCCTTGACACATTGCCGCAACAGCTTTTCGGTACGCGCGGGCGAGAGACGGGAAAGAATATTATCCTCGGGCACATAGTTGGCACCCATGGAAAAGATCTTCTTACCGTTGATCACAAAGCAGAATTCGTTGCCCCATTGGTCCTTTGCGGTGCTGACCGTCAGGGTGCGCAGACCGATTTTCAGCTCACGGGTGTCAAGAATTTCGTCACCGTAGGTCAGTTTTGCCGACACACGGTACAACGGATGGGCGCCGTAACCGTTGGGCCACCAGAGCCGCGGCTCCTCCACGGTCAGGGTGGCTTCCCCGTCCTCGTTGGCCGTGACCTCACCGATCGGCTTGCCGTCGGGATCGGTCACCGTAAAGCGGAAGCCCACCCCATCGCACAGTCCTTCGGCAGCGGCCCGCAGATCCAAATGGACACGACCGTTCTCGTGGCGCTGACGGATCTCGACATCGGTCAGGCGCGCCTTGTCAAAGGCCAGCAGATACACGGGCTTCCAGATACCCATATCGGGCAGGTTGGGACCCCAGTCCCAGCCCATCATGTAAAAAGCCTTACGAAAATGAGCGGCACCGCTGAAGCAGTTACCGTCCGTCTCAAGGAAATGGCGATTCTGCGCCTCTCGCATCGCCGCGAGAGGGGCGTGGAAGCAAAGCTTCAGTGTATTCTCCCCCACGTGCAGGCGGTCACCCACGGGAAATTCAAAGGTACGGTGCATATTCTCCACATGCGCCAGCCTGCGCCCGTTCAGATAGATGTCGCAAAGGGTGTCCAGCCCCTCGAAGCGCAGATAGAGATACGGATGAGCCAGCAAAGCCTCGTCCGCCACCACCGTGGTCTCAAAAGCGCAATCGTTGAAGGAAAGAGGGGTCACTTCTTTTTCCTGCATACGGTAGAAGGGATCCTTGATCTTGCCCGCGGCAAGCAGGACGCTGTGCATGGAGGCAGGTACGGTGCACGCCAGACGCTCTCCGTCCCCACCGATGTAGTACCAATTGGAAATAGCCGTTTTTTTCATACCGTTTCCGTCCTTTTTTAAAAGTATGGCGCGCAGGCGTCTGATATTTCCCGCACACTGCGTCTATTATAGCACGCAAAAGGAAAAAAGGCAAGATGTGCCATGATCTTACTCTTATATATATTTTTCTGATTCGACATCTTTCGCTGTTTTTCGCTATTGACGTTCAAAATTTGGCGTGATATAATTAAGGCGTGATATAATTAATACATAGAATTATCCAAAGGAGGTGATACCCATGGCCCACTCATTTTCGGCAACTCAAACATCAAAACATTACAAAATGAGTATAAATGGAAAGGAAAATTACCATGAAAAAACTATTAAGCATATCTTTGTGTCTGTGCATGTTAATTGGATGGGCACTTTCGACCAGTGCAATTTCGTCTAATGTATTAATAAAAGAAACTCTTCCCATAGAATCTACTGCCGAAAACAGTATAAACATCATTACGAAAGATATGGTTACCGGTGAAGTAGAATATTCTGCTGTATGTTATCAACCAAAGGCTACATTATATGCCGACGGTACAATCGGAAAAATTCAACCAGGGTGGTTTCCTAGTACCGAAACTTTCGCTTTGGAGGATAATAACGAGGTAACAGCCCCCTATATGGACAATAGTATATCTATGCTAAACGATGAAGATCGCCCCGATCCTAGGGGCGACGGCGTCATTGGAAATGATGATCGCGAAATCATTTCAAATACAAAAGAATATCCTTACTCTGCAATTTGTTATCTTGAAACTGTCTGGCCCAATTCTACAACTACTATTGGAACTGCGTGGATGTTTGGTAGCAAAGTAGCAGCAACAGCTGGTCATAATTTGTACTCAAGTGACCGAGGGGGATGGGCTGATAATGTTACTATTTGGCCTGGAAAAAAAGGAAATGGACTTTTCTCCAATCACTTTGGAAAAGCCCAAAAAGTATCCATGATGGCCGATCCTTATGTAAATAACGATCAATCTTTTGATTATGATTGGGGAATGATTGAATTAGACAAATCGCTTGGCGATAAAACCGGATGGTTCGGTTATTCGTGGATACAAAATGATATTGAAGAATGCGTTTTAACAATTTCGGGATACCCCAGCGATCATCAATACTACCAGTTAAAAATGTCTGGTCCAGTTGTAAATGTTACAACTACACAATTTCGGTTCTATATGGATGCTACATCCGGCCAAAGCGGTTCGCCTTTGTATACATCAAATTACAGCGTTTATGGAATTTTTGTCGCAACTCAATCGAGCAAATACGGGGACGAAGAAATAAATGTGGCGTCAAGAATAAACGCCGAGGTGTATTACTACTTAAGTCATTTTTTAAATTAGCACTAACTCAGCAAGGAGATTTTTATGAAAAAACGCCGACTGATCTTGATCATCATTGCACTTTTGGCGGTATCCGGCACAGTCACGTTTTTTATCACGGCCGGCGGTCGAACCTATTCCGAGGACGGTTTGCGGCAAAACTCACGTATGTATATGGAAAATGTCTGTTATCGGGATGGCACAATTTATTACACCATAGTGAATCAGACTTACCGGGAATTTACCGTCGCCAGTTGTCCCAATGTCAACCGAAACGAGGACGGTCAATGGAAAAGCTATCCTCTCTACACCATAAAGCCCGCCAATGCCACGCTGATCAAGCCCTTTTCCACCACGCAGCATTCCTTTAAGGTGGAGGAAGGCCTCTCAATCACGGAAGGGGAATACCGCTTGACCTATTGGTACGGAGACCGATATCATATGGCAGGCTATCTTACCGTGACCGCAGACATGCTACCATAGTTTAACCAAAAAGGGCAAGATGTATCATACATCTTGCCCTTTTTTCCGGTCGGCCTCGTTCTCGCCCAGCAGCTCCTCGGAAAGCCGCAGGATCTCGGGGCCGTACGTTTTCTTGCAATAACGCAACACATAGCGGTACAGCGGATAGGCGGGGATCATAACGAGAACTCCGATCACGCTCAGGATAACGCCCCAAACCACCAGCTCCCATTCCAGAACCATGGTCATTCCAAGCCCCATGATCAGACATCCGATGATCCCCACGACTAAGGGGATCATGGTCGATAGATTCTTCACCCTTTCATCCAGACGACGCAGGCGCTCCAGCTTGCTCTCGCAATCCTCGGGAGCACTGTATTGCTTACGGATGTTGGCGATTTCCCGTCTTTGAGCCTCGGTAGAGGCCTTATAGGTATAATGAAATTCTTTATTCTCCATGTGTATTCTCCGTCTTCAGTTTCTTGATCCGTTTATTTCCCTTTGCGATCATAAAGATCCCCAGTCCCAGGGTAAACAGGCTGACCGCCGCACCGGTGGCGGTGTTGAAATCCGACACCGATATCCCTTCGTCCCAAAAGCTGTGCAGCATGGCTGTCTGCAAGGCCAGGATCGAAACCAGTGCATCGGCCAGATTGATGTTTCGAATGGCCTCCACCGTCAGATCCTCCTGCCTGCGTGCTTTGAAAAAATTGATGATAGCAGTGATGATCTTGTAAAAGGCATATGCCGCCACTGCAAAGATCATCCATTCAAAGTCATAGGAAAATGCTCTGTCATCGAATATCATCTGCACAATGGCCGCCGACAAGGCCACCTGCAACAGCAACAGCAGGATACCGCAATTGCGGTAAGTCCCCACACGGCGACGCATGACGCGGGCCCGTTCTTCCGCGCTTTCCCCCACTTTGCCGCTTTTCACATGGTGCAACAGTATCCCGCCCCGCAAAAAGGCCAAAAGAACATAGTACGCGGCAAGGGCACCATACCAGATCGAGAGTGTGAGGATCCCCAGCACACCGTTAAAAATACCGTACGCGATGCTGACACCCAATGATATGACCGAGAACATCACGGTTCGAAAGCCGAAATCCTCCATAAGATCACGGGTAAAGGTATGCCGCTCTATCCACGCCACAACGCTTTTTTTCATACGGGGCACAAAGCGGATCAGCGTATATACGGTGTAGGTCAAGGTGATGGCGGCAAGCACGTAAAGCGTATAAGCCAGCCCCTCCAGCGCCGTTCCCTCGTAATCCGCAAACAGCATCAGCATTGCACCGACAATCACCGTTACGGTCAGCAAATAGGTCAGAATCAGCCACCATACGGGGGGATTTTTCAGCCAATTCCATAGGACACGCACCTTACTTTTCATTCTGCACTCCCCGTAGGATCACAGTAAAGGTACTGCCCTTTCCCACCTCGCTGCGCACCGAAATCTCGCCGCCCAGAATGTCGATAACCTTTTTGACCAATGCCAGGCCCAGGCCGTTCCCCTCCCCCGAATGAGAGGTATCTCCCTGATAGAATTTTTCAAAAATACGAGCCCCCACCTCGGGTGAGATGCCGCATCCCGTATCGGAAACGGTCAGCACCGCATTTTTCTCCTGCCGCTTCAGCGTGACGCCGACAGTGCCCCCCGCCTCGGTGAATTTGATGGCGTTGGAAAGCAGATTGTTCCAGACAAGATCCAGATAACCAGGGGCGGAACGGATCACGATCTCGTCAAGATCGCATTCCAGCCGCAGCCGTTTGGATTCGATCAGCTCCTCATACCCCAGCACGGTCTGCGTCAGTGCCTCGGTCAGATCAAAGGTCTCCCATTCGGGCTTGATCTCCTGATTTTCCAGCTTGTTGAGCTTGAGAATATTGGTGATCAGATTTGTCAGTCTGCGGGAAGCATCAAACAAGGTTTTTGCATACCGTCTGCGGCTTTCTTCATCCAGGTCCTTCTCCTGCAGAAGGGTGGCGTAATTCTGGATCACGGTCAGGGGGGTTTTCAGCTCGTGAGAGACATTGGAAATAAAATCGTTTTTAAGGATCTCGCTTTTTCCCAGTGCGGCAACCATGGTGTTCAGATTTTCCATGATCTCATCATACTCATCATACTTGCCGTAAGCATGCATCGGCGTCAGGCTGACCGAAAAATCCCCTGCAGTGATCCTTTCGGTGGCCTCCAGGATCTTATTCACCGGGCGATCCACCATGATCTTTCGCCTGATGATATCCACCACGGTACAAGCCACCGCAAGCGCCACCACGATCACCAATATCAAAATGGCGATCAGTCCCTTGTCCGTCGTCCGTTGGATGATATAGTCATAAACCATGACAGCGATCTGAATGACCACAGCCATCAAGGCAAAAAAGCCAATGGCTCCTTTGATGGAAAATCCGCTTTTTTTCGCCCCGTTCCGCCTCATTTGAGCACCGCCTTATACCCAAGTCCATGGACCGTCAGGATCTCAAAGCCGTCACAGTCGGCGGTCTTTTCGCGGATCTTGGCCATATAAACATCCACGGTACGGGAGGTGGCTGAGGAATCGTAATCCCAGAACTCCTCCATCAGCGCCGATCGGGTAAAGGTCTTTTTGGGGTAAGATAAAAGCTTGAAAAGAAGATCGAATTCGCGTACCGTCAGTGAAATTTCGTTACCGTTTACGGCGGCGAAATGCTCCTCGGCGTTCATGGTGAAATTTCCCACCCTCAGCTCCTTTTCGGTCTCGATCTTGGCGCGACGCAAAAGAGCCGCGATCTTCATCTGCAGCACATCCATGTCAAAGGGCTTGACCACATAATCATCGATACCGATGTTGTACCCCAACATCTGGGAGGGCTTGTCATCCTTGGCCGTCATGAAGATGATGGGGGTCTGCTTATCGGTCAGGCGGATGCTCTCGGCCAACTCGAACCCATCCATACGGGGCATCATGATATCGGTCAGAATCATATCGAATTTTGCCGTTTCCATCTGCTCCAGGGCCTCGATCCCATCAAACGCAGTCACGATCTCATAGCCCTGACGGCGCAGACATACCGAAACGAAGCGGGAAAGATCTCTGTCGTCCTCCACAACCAGTATTTTGATCATACCGTTCACCACCTTTTTCTATATTGTAGCCCCTCCTTATTTGCAAAAGGTTTGGGATTTGTTAGAGAAATGTAAAACTCCTTTTTTATTTTAGCATATTTTCTGCACCGTGTAAAGTCATGCCCGCTTAAAAAAGAGCGACAACGGGCCGAAAAATGGGGGAAAATCCATATAAAATTTGCAGAACATCGGAAAACCGCATGACTGCCTTGCAAACAAAGCAAATTTATGATACAATATAACTGCATGTATGAAAAGGAGGTGGAACTATGCAACTGACAGGCTCGGCCTTTCTGTTTGTATTTCTGCCCCTTTCCCTGCTCCCCGTGATCCTGCTCCCCAAAAAGCATCGCCGCCTTGCCCTTTCGCTTTTATCGGTGATCTGGTACATTCTGGCAAACCAAGAAAATTTGCCGGGCTTGCTCCATATCGGGGCCCTGGTCTCCTTTGCCGTTCTAATCACCTATCTGCCGGCGCCCCGCACCGTCACCGCCGCCAAGCTCCGCACCACCATTGGGGTCACCTTGCCTATCCTCAGCCTCTTGAGCGCACGTATCGTCAGCGAATATTTCAACACCGCCTACCGATATCCCATGGGGCTTCTGTTCGTTACGCTGGGCGTTGTATCTTACACCGTCGACCAGGCCAGAGGCGATGTCATCCGCCCCCGCAATCCGTTGGAGCTCATCGGCTACCTGCTGTTCTTCCCCACCCTGATCATGGGTCCGGTGCTCAAAAGCAAGCAATATTTTGATCTGACCGAAGAGCCCGCCGCCTCACCCGAGCTGTTCTGCGCAGGCATCCGCGCCTACATGCTGGGCTACATCAAGCGTATTGCAGTGGCGGCAGTGCTCATGCGTGCCATGGGGGATCTTCTGACGTACGGTGTGACCGCCACTTCTCCCCTTTCTCTTTTCCTTCTGTTGCTCTTCTCGTACCTTTATTTCTATTTTTTCGTCACGGGCTCGGCAGATCTTGCACGGGGTGTTTGTGCCATGTACGGCATCCGTCTGCCCCGTGACCGGGGGAATGCAGCCTTTGCCACCACTCCCGATCGGATGCTGTACGGCACCATGCTCTCTCTGCGCACCTATCTCCTGGATTATGCAGTCCTTCCCCTGCGCCGCAAATGGACGGGAGTCGGAGGCAAATTTTTTACCGCCGTGCTTCTTTTTGTCATAACGGTATTGGTTTTCCGCACCCGAGCCGAATCTCTGCTTTTCGCTCTGCCGGTGCTCGTCTTCGCACTGCTTTCCCGCACGGAGGCCGTCAAAAAAATGGTCTCCTGCCGTCAACCTCTGCGCATTCTGCTGACCGCCCTTTCGGCCATGCTCTGCTCGTTTTTCACACTGTCCATCCTGCTCAAGGAGCCCTTACAGATCTTTTCTCTGATCATCGCCGCTTTCGGTCATGAAAGCGTCAACGGCCCCTTCTATATTCTGGGTGCAATGCAGGATTCCACCTATTTACTGATCGTGATGGCGGTGCTTTTTGTGCTCTACCCTCTCGCTTATCTGCGCAAGCCCATCCGTCGCAAGGTCAGCGAACGCACCCAAATGGTCTTATCGATCATTTCTACCGCTTTGCTCTTTGGCGGCTTCTTGATCTCTCTCATTTACTTCATGCCCCAATTTCCACTGTATGCCGAGTATGCCTATGGCATTTACCGTATGTGAGGAGGCTGTATGAAAAAAGAATTATCCGTCTACCATCTGATCGTCACCGCGGTTTTTATCGGTATTCTGCTGACCTTTTCCATCTTCTACATCACCAATATTCTGGTGGAGGGAGAGGATTCGGTGGCCCCCCAATGCTATGATGGTACCGTTATCGAGGGGAACGGCCCTCTGACCCGCTTCAGCCGTGCCGTCTATCAAAGTAAATCCTCCCTTTCCTTTATCCACCAATCTCAGTATCGGTTATTCGGTATGGTCAACAGCACCTTGGTGATTGCCGGATCGGATGATTTTCTCTTTGAAATCGAGGATAGCGAGCATGGATATCACTACCTGGACGATTATATGGGGAATTGTACCTTTACCGAGGAGGAATCCGCACAGATCCTTGCCGAGCTGGAGCGACGCCGGGCCTCTTATGCCGAGCGGGATGCAGAATATCTCCTGGTGATCATCCCCAACGCCCAGACCGTGTACAGTGAATGTATGCCCATGTATCTGGGCGAGATCAGCGACACCACACGCCTTTCGGCTCTGAGCTCCTATCTGACCGAGCACGATTTTTACCACTTTGTCAATCTGACCGAGGAGCTGCGTGCCGCCAAAAGTGACGGTCTGCTTTATAACAATACCGAGAACTCACTGAACTCACTGGGGCTCTATTACACCTATCGGGCGATCTACGAACGGTTTTCGCCCACGGTGCTGGAGCATACCGACATGATCGAGCGGGAAAATCTGCATTTTTACCAGCATATGACCTCCGGTAAAAGTATTGCCCGCAAGGCGGGACTGTCGGATGTGGTGGAGAACCGCACGGTTTCTCTTTCCAACACCACCAAGCTGAATTACCGCTTCCTTTCCAATACGGGAGCCTCCGCCACCACCATTCTGCTCCCCTTCTATATTTCTTCGGATGCTTCCGCCTCCCCCGAATTGCTGCTGCAGTTTTCCAACACCTGGGAAAGATTGCAGATTGAGCCATTTTTCTCAAACACCTTCGGCAAGGTGACCTATCAGACCGACCTTACCGACGATCCCGCAATTTTTGCTGCGGCACAGCCCCGTGTGGTCATTCAATTCATGTATGAGTACGAGCTATCCGACCTTTTAAAGTAGGATATACTATAAAAAACAACACCGTTATCAATATTTTCAAACCGCAAGGAGATTATCATGGCACACTGGCTGGATACCGTCTGCTACTCGTTTGACCATGCAATATTGCAAGCCATCCACAATTTTACCGTAGCGACCAACGGATTTTTTAACGGTCCCATGCGCTTGGTCAGCCTTCTCGGCGAAGAGGGAATCTTCCTGATCCTGCTGGGGCTCCTGCTTTTCTGCTTCAAAAAAACCCGTCGACAGGGCTTTTGCATACTGGCGGCCATTGCCTGCGGTGCCGTGATCACCAATGTGCTGATCAAAAACATCGTGGCGCGTCCCCGTCCCTTTGCCGATGCAGCCGGAGCCTTTTACGATTGGTGGCAATATATCGGTGCACCGCACGCCAGCCGGAATTCCTTCCCCTCCGGTCATACCACCTCTGCCATGGCGGCTATGACTGCCATCTTTCTCACCACCGATAAAAAATACAGCTGGACGGCATTTCTCTTTGCGCTTCTCATGGGAGTTTCCCGCATGTATTTGATGGTACACTACCCCACCGATGTTCTGGGCGGTCTGATCGCGGGAGCACTTGGTGCCGCGGGCGGATATTTTCTTGTCCGTTTTCTGACCTCCCGGATCGAAGGGCATCCCGATGCTCCCCTGTGCCGATGGTACCTGACCCTTGATCTTGCCGCAGTGATCGGGCGGATATTCCACCGCACCCCTGCCACGGCAAATAGCAAAAATACGGAATCCCCCGAAACGGGATGTGAAAACAATGAGGATGGCCAAGAGTAAGGCACATCTTTTCACGACAACATGTAAAAAAATCGGCGCGGCTATTGCCTGCGCCGATTTTTTATGGTATAATGTTGTTATCAATGTCCCGAAACAGGCTGACACAAGGCGGAAACGCCTGTCGTGCCCACCAAAAGGAGGAACGTCATGTTTTTGGTTTGGGGTATCTACAATCTCTTCGAAAATGGGCTCTTGCGCGTTTTACTGAGCACATTTCAACCCAACGAGAATATAACCGCACTGTGGATCGGTCTTGCCTTTGCCTTCTGCATCATCGCCTCTTATCTGCTGGGCAGTGTCAACTGCGCTCTGGTGATCTCCCGTCTGTTTTATCACGACGACATCCGTGACCACGGAAGCGGAAACGCAGGCACCACCAACATCCTGCGCAGCTATGGTAAAAAGGCTGCCATCCTGACCTTTTTGGGGGACGGTCTCAAAGGCATTTTGTCCATTCTCATTGCTTGCCTCATCTTCGGGCACCCCACCAGCGAATATTATTACATCTACCTGGTGACCGCCTGCTATCTTTCCGCATTTTTCTGCATTTTCGGCCACGTGTTTCCCTGCTTCTCCCGCTTCCGCGGCGGCAAGGGCTTTGCCACCATGGCAGTCTCGATCCTCTGCCTCAATCCCTTTATCGGCTTGATTCTGGCAGTCATCTTCTTCCCCTTGGTGCTCATGACCCGCTATGTATCTCTGGGGTCCGTGGTTACGGCGCTCTTTTATCCCATTCTGCTTTCCAGCTTTGACAGCATTACCGTGCACTACGGTATTTCCAGCCTTATAGCCATCCTCATTGCCGCCCTGGTGACCTGGGCACATCGGGGGAATCTCAAGCGCATCTTCGATCGCACTGAACGCAAGCTGAGCTTCGGGCACAAGGAGCCCGTCACCTCCGCCGCGGAAGGCACCGTCGATGCCACGCCCGAGGGCACAGCGTCCGAGCCTAAAAAGAAACAACCCATGTCCCGCAAAAAGCAAAAGCGGCTGAAAAAGAGAAAATAATCTGAGAACGCCGTCATATGACGGCGTTTCTTCCCCCAAGTGCCGACAAAAGTCGGCCTACCCGAAAGAGAGGAGCCCGTGAATACCTACGATCAACTGGCGTCGCTGTGCCTTTTGGCCGCGCGCACCGAAACCTTAAAAAAACTGATCTTTTCCCGCCCCATTGACGGGGATATTACCCGCGCAACGGGTGTACTCTGCCGCATCGGCGGCAAGGTGGTATTGCAGATCGAGACACTGCACAGTGACCACAAGGCCACTCATGAAAACCTCCCCCTGGACCGCACCACCGAGGATGCACTTGCCCTGCGCTTCACCCGCTTTTCTCAGATCAACCTCCTGACGGTTGGGGGAGACTGCGAACTGCGCCGCACCAAAAAAGGTGCCGAGGTACTGCTGGGTGCGGACAAGCTCCGTCACCGTCTTTCGGATTCCACCCTGGGTACGGTGGAGATCGTGGGCAACAATAAAGAAAAAAATCGGATCCTGTCGGGAAAGGAGCCCTTTCTTGTCGCTCTCGGCGTCTCCGACAAAAACGGACGGATCTATGATAAAAAGCAGGCAAAATTCCGCCAGATCAACCGCTTTCTTGAATTGATCTCGGACACGTTGCCTGCCCTGCCGGAGGGGCGCATCCGCATTTTGGATCTCTGCTGCGGCAAAAGCTATCTTTCCTTTGCCGTTTATCATTATTTTGCCAACATTCTGGGGCGGCAGGTCTCCATGACCGGTGTGGATCTCAAGCCCGATGTGATCGCTTACTGTGCCGAGGTGGCCGAAAATCTCTCCTTTGACGGTCTGGAATTCGTTTGCGGCAACGTGGGCACCTATGAGACCGAGGATCTGCCCGATCTGGTCATTTCCCTTCACGCCTGCGATACTGCGACCGACCTTGTGTTGGAGCGTGCACTGGACTTTGAGGCAAAGGTCATTCTGGCCACGCCCTGCTGTCACCATGAGCTGAACCATTCGCTCAACTGCCCCACCCTTGGCTTCATCGCCCAACACTCGATGCTGCGGCAGAAATTCTGTGATGCGGCCACCGATGCGCTGCGTTTGAAATGGTTGGAAGCCAACGGCTACGATGTGGCCGCGCTGGAATTGATCGACCCGGACAACACGCCCAAAAACATCATGCTGCGCGCCATCCGTCGGGAGGATGCAGGCGAAGCCACACCTGCCCAAGCGCAGGCCATTGCCGAATATCGGGCCGCTCGCGACTTTTTGATGGGTCCCCGCACCCCCAAAAAGAAAAAGTGAGGTGCAAACATGGATCTTCGTCGTGTGCTCAGTTATGTCCGCCGCGCGGTGGACGATTACAATATGATCGAGGACGGTGACCGCATCGCCGTCGGCATTTCGGGGGGAAAGGATTCCCTCACCCTTGTGGCAGGTCTTGCCGCCATGCGCCGCTTTTATCCCAAGCGTTACGAGGTGATGGCTATCACCGTGGATATGGGCTTTGAGGGCGGAAGTGATTTTTCTGAGATCGAGGCCTTTTGCCGCGAGCTGGATGTGCCCTATCATGTCGTCAAGACCGATATTTACAATATCATCTTCAACATTCGCAAGGAAAAAAGTCCTTGTGCGCTATGCTCCAAAATGCGCCGCGGCGTGCTCCACAATACCGCCAGGGATCTGGGCTGCAATGTAGTAGCCCTCGGACACCATCAGGACGATGTGATCGACACCTTTATGCTCAACCTCTTTTATGAGGGACGGATCGGGTGCTTCGAGCCTGTCTCCTATCTCTCCCGCGCAGGCGTCAAGGTCATCCGCCCACTGCTCTACATGCCCGAAAAATCCGTGATCTATTTCACCAACAAAAACCAGCTCCCCGTGTATAAATCCCCCTGCCCCGCAGACGGCTATACTCAGCGTGCCGAGGTAGGTAACTTTTTGCGGACGATGGAAAAGCACAGCCCCGGCCTGCGCTACCGCATATTCGGTGCCATCCAGCGCGGCAATGTAGACGGCTTTCATCCCGTGAACCTGGAGCCCCATTCCAGCAAGCGCAAAAAAGAGGCGATACAAAAGTCAGCCGAGGAGTCTGCCGTTTCTCCTGTAATTGAGGAAACGAAGGATGAATAATATAATGATCGTATATAACAAGCTTTGGAAAACCTTAAAGGATAGAGGCATCTCGCAATATAAATTAAATAAAGAATACAAAATCAGCACCGGCACAATCGACAAGCTTCGCAAAAACGCAAGTGTAACCACATATACCCTTGACCATTTGTGTAAAGTATTAAACTGCAGACTTGAAGATATTGCCGAGTATGTCGCTGATGAAGCAAACAAATAAAACACAGCCACCGCATGTTACGCGGTGGCTGTGTTTTATTTGTTTCACGATGTTTCCAATTATTTTTTCGAAAATTCCAAAATAACTATGCAATATTCCAAATTAAAATTCAAATATTTCTACAGTTGTCTTATTCCGATACAATTTCAATTGTTTCGATGACAACAGGCTCCATGGGTACGTCCTGCATATACCACCCGTAATTGCCGGTCTGCACATTGGCGATCTGATTGATCACGGCGTCACCATCGATCACTTTACCAAAAGCGGCATACTGTCCATCCAGATAAGGTGCGGGGGCGTGCATCACAAAGAACTGGGAGGAGGCGGAGTTGGGATCGCTGGTGCGTGCCATGGAAAGCACACCGCGGGTATGCTTCAAGGTGTTCTGCTTAAAGCCGTTTCCTGCAAATTCGCCGCGGATGGCATCGGTGTGTTTTTCTTCCATCTGTTCATTATAGCCGCCGCCCTGGAGCATAAAGCCGGAGATAACGCGATGGAAGATCAGCCCATCAAAAAAGCTTTCGCTGGCCAGCTTAAGGAAATTGGCCACGGTTAAGGGCGCCATTTCGGGATAGAGCTCTGCGGTCATGGTGCCGAATTTTTTTACGGTAATTTTGATTACGGGATGTTCCATTTGTTTGTTCCTTTCTTTACATCAATATAAATTTAAATCAGCTTGCTGACCTTGCCGGCAGGGCAGGCAACGGGCGTGCCGTCTACCTCCACCCATACCTCGGTGGCGGTAGGATTGTAGACCATGGTACGGTCTGCGGAGAACCGCAGTGCGCGGAGAGCCATGACATAGTCGTAAATTTCAATATTGGTGGCGTACCACACATCCGGGTCGCCTCCGGCCTTTTGGCAGAATTCCTCCATGCGCTCCCAGCTATCGTCGCGGGAAAACTCATAGCTATGCCCCCAGATATAAAACAGGGGCATGGGATACTTGTACTGCTTAAAGGCCTCCAGGTAATCAAACAGCTTTGCATCCACCTGATGACAGGTGGGATGCCACTCCATAAAATCGGTGGGGACATCAAACTTGCCCGTGGCTTTGGTGGTACGGGAATACTGCATACCCAGCATGCGGAGCTTTCCGATCAGCTCGGGGGTATAGGTACCATAAGGGTAGGACATCCCCCGCATGGGATAGCCGCAAGCAGCCTCTAAGTTCTTGCGATCCTCGATCATCTCATACACGATCTCCTCGTCCGAGATCCGCTCCAGAAAGGGGTGGGTCAAGGTGTGCACCGAGATCTCGTGTCCCACGAATTTTGTGGCAACATCATTTGAGGTCAAGTACCTTCCCTTGTCATCATCCAGCTTACCGGAATTGAGATGAAAGGTGCCCTTGATCCCATTTTTGTTAAAGATCTCCATCAAACGCAGATCATGGATCTGCCCGTCGTCATAACTCATGGTCAGCGCCTTGTGCTTGCCATCCTTATAGCAGTTAAATCTTACCTTCATTTCTTTTCCTCCTGTGGGTAGGCCAGAGCAAACAGCTCCTTGATCCGTGCCTGCTCTCCCTTGATATGCAAATAACCGAACAGAGCCTCCATGCCTGTGGCATTGCGATATTCGGCCACCGTCGCGTGCTTGGGTGTGTTGGTGTGCCCGATGTTCCGTCCGCGGCGAAAGGCTCCCTCCTCCTCTTCATTGAGGTAAGGTGCGATCCGCTCCATGGCCGCCGCCTGGGCAGGGGCACGGACAAAATCAAGTGCGTGGGCGTTCAGCGCCTTGGAGGAGGTATACCCCGCCTCCACCAGCCGCTCCCGCACCAAAAGCTCGATAACCGCGTCACCGAGATATGCCAGCGCCGCAGTGCTTGCCGTACGAAAATCCATACAACGGTTCTCTCTTTCTGTGTTTTTGGGTCAATTTGCAAAGCCGGCAAAATAATGCTCCCGCTGCATCCATTCGGGTGTGCGGCGCACGAGCTTCGGCCAATATTGCTCGGGCAGATGCCGGTATTGGGCGATCTCCACCCCACGAAAGCGGCCGTCATCTTCGATCTCAAAATGGGAATAAGAGGCATTTACCATATGGGGGAGCATCCGCATGCCCGCCACCGACCCGTTATAGATCTTGGTCACCATCAAATTAAGGCACGCCCCGTGGGCCACCACCGCAACGGTCTTGCCCCGATGCCTTCGCACAATGTCGGCAACGGCGTCGGCGGTGCGATCGGCCGCCTCCTGCAGGCTTTCACTGCCGCCCGGGAAACGAAAACCGGGATACATCAGCTCATTCCATCCCATCCAGGCCTTGGGGTCGTTTTTCCGAATTTCCGAACGGGGAACCCCATCATAATCCCCCACATCGTTCTCCCGCAGGTCATGCTCGATACAGATCGGGATCTCCTGCTCTCCCCGCAGATATCGGGCGGTCTCAAGCGCCCGCCGCAGAGGACTGGAATAGATCACGTCCGGAGCGATCCTTGCGAAGGGGGCCGTCAGGCAGGCCGCCTGTCTCCGCCCGTTTTCATTGAGGGGACAGTCGGACCGCGAGCCGTTCAAAAGCCCTTTTAAATTGTTTTCCACCTGCCCGTGACGAACGATGTAAAGCGTGGTCATAGTACTTCTCTCCGTCCTGATCCAATCTTTGTTTAGTATATCATTTTAAAGGGAGCCTGTCAAGGCAAAGTCAAAGCAAGCCCCGTATTATTCAAATATGTAGGCAAAAAGCACCACCGTTTTCATTTTTTCGGCAACAGCTCCATTGGAAAATCGCAATCAGTGATGATCTCATCCATATCGGAAAGCGTCCCCAGGCGATACAGATACTTCTTTCCCACCTTGCTGGAATCGCAAAGAAAAACGCTTTTCAGGGCGCGGCGCATGACCACGCGGCGCAAAGCCGTTTCACCCTCCGAGGCATCGGTGACCTCACCGTCCCCGCCCACGCCCTGACTGGAGAAAAAGGCGATCTCGGGGCAAAGCTGCTCCAATGCATGCTCGGCTACCCGCCCCACAAAGGCCATATTACGGGGGATCAGATCCCCGCCCGTGCAAACAAGCCGCACCTTTGAGGTCGCCAGCACCTCCACAGCGCGGTGACTGTTGGTGATCACCGTCAACTCGCGGAAGCGGGCCAGATGGGGCAACAAATGCTGTGCCGTAGAGGAGGAATCCAGAAAAACCGTCTGTCCGTCCTTGATCATTGCCGCCGCACGCAAGGCGATCTCCTCCTTGGCGGCGGCGTGCTCCTGTCGGCGAAAATCCAGGGGCAGATCCTCCTTTTTCAATGTCACGCCTCCATAGACCCGCTGTACCAGGCCCTTTTGCTCCATGACCGCCAGATCACGGCGCACGGTAGCCTCACTGGTATAAAGAGCCGCCGCAATCTGCCCGATGCGCAGTGCGGGTGTGCGCCCCAGCAGCTCCATGATCTGCTCCTGCCGCTCGATCTGTAACATCCGACCGCCTCCTTTTTGCTCAACTTTGCACAAAAATATGAAAGTTTTTCAAAATTACCGTCAAGGCTTGACAAACCTTGCAAAATTTTATATTCTAATGATAGCACAACGGCGAGCGTTTGGCAAGCCGATTTTCCCTAAAATTTTTATAAAAGGACGGAAAAGAATTATGGCAATCATCACCATTATCGGCTCGGGCATGATGGGCTCGGCCATGGCATTCCCCGCTTGCCGCAACGGCAACACCGTACGTCTGGTGGGCTCTCCCCTTGACCGTGCGATCATCGAGCACGGCCAAAAGACCCATGAGCATCTGACTCTGACCCACGATGTGAACGGCGTCAAGACCTGCTTCATGATGCCCGAAAAGGTCACCTTCCATTACTACGAGGAGCTTGACGAGTGCATGAAGGGCGCAGACCTGCTGATCTGCGGCATTTCCTCCTTCGGCCTTGATTGGTTCTGCGAGAATGTGGTTCCCCGCATTCCCGAGGAGCTCCCCGTTCTCTCCATCACCAAGGGCATGATCGACAACGGCGAGGGCAAGGGCAACCTCATCTCCTACCCCGAGCACATGCTCAAGTTCACCGACAAAAAGTTGAAGATCAACGCCGTCGGCGGTCCCTGCACCAGCTATGAGCTGGCAGACCTTGACCCCACCGAGGTCACCTTCTGCGGCCCCGACATGGAGCAGCTCCGTTGGATCCGTTCTCTCTTTGAGACCGATTTCTACCATGTCAGCCTTTCCACCGACATCCGCGGTGTAGAGTGTGCTGTCGCTCTCAAGAACGCCTACGCCCTGGGCGTATCCCTTGCCATCGGCCTTTCCTACAAGCGCGAGGGCCGCGTGTTTGAGCACTACAACTCTCAGGCAGCACTCTTTGGCCAGGCTGCCAAGGAAATGTACCGCCTGCTCAACCTCTGCGACGGCAACGCCGAGAAGAACATCTTCCTGGGTGTTGGCGACCTGTACGTCACCGTGTTCGGCGGCCGTACCCGTAAGATCGGTACCCTGCTGGGTGAGGGCAAGAAGTTCGACGAGGCTATGGAGATCCTCAAGGGCGTGACCCTGGAGTCCATCGTCATCGCCCGCCGCACCGCCGACGCCGTCATCCAGATGGTGGAGGCCGGCCGCGCAAAGGCTGAGGACTTCCCCCTCCTCTACCACATCCGCGAGTTGCTTGTTGACAACGCCGATGTCAACGTGCCGTGGAGCAAGTTTGAGACCGAGACCATCCGCTGAGCCGGAGCACTTGGAAAAAATTCAGCAGCCGACCGCATTTTGCGGTCGGCTGCTTTTATATAAATCCGCACGGCGTATACGCCGATCACGCCGAAACGCGACCCGTTTCGGGGCTTTTTTCTTCTCCCGGTAGCTGAGCGCGTGTGATCTCGGTCACCAGGATCGACAGGTCGTCATCCCCGATCCCCGCCGCGTGTCCCAGCACCGTGCGGGCAAATTTTTCGGCATCTCCGTCCCACTTTTCGGCCAGCATCTCCACCAGCCAGGGGCAGTCCTCCTCACCGCCCGTCACACCGTCACTGACCTGCACGATCACGTCTCCCGCCTTCACCTCAAAGCGGATGCGCTCGGCGTCCAGGGACTCCAGAATTCCAACGGGCGCCGTGCGGGAAGAAAAGCGGGTGATCTCACCCCGTCTGAGGAGATAAGTGGGCGCCGCACCGCACTTGAAAAGAGAGGACTCGCCGCTGATCCGATCGATCTCCAGAAGATCCACCGTGGTGCTGGATTCCGACTCTCGGGTCGCTCTGGCCGAGAGGAACCCGTTGAGCATCCGCAGGGCGGTGTCGGCACGGCTCCCTGCCTGCAGCATACGGGAAAGGAAGGTAGAGGCCAGCGCCGAGGTCAATGCGGCACTGTTACCGCTCCCCATGCCATCGCAAAGAAAGGCATAGTCATATCCCTTCTCGGAGGAAAGTGACATGACGCTGTCCCCGCAGTAGCGGCCTTCCCCCTTGGCCTTGGCGCGGGTCTCCTTTACGGTGACGCTTTCGTATTTGGTACGCTCCGGAAAAATCATATCCGATGTTCCGTCGCTCTCGGTAATGGTCGGAACGCCCAATGCAAAGTGACAGTGCTGCTCCAGCACGCGGCGCAATTCTCTGATTTTTAAATGTCGGCCGGGCAGACGGATGCCTCGCAGAATCACCCGACGGTGTTTTTTGCCGCAGACCGCTACCGATTCCATGGTATATCCCAGCCGTTGCAAACGGTCCAGTATCCGTTCGCCCGCGGCACCGTCGTGAACGAAATCCTCCTTGCCGTCCTCCAAGGCTTCGCCAAGGACACGTCCCATGGCGGCATAATCTGTGGCCACCACCGAGGTTTTATCCCCCCGCAGGGCTTCCTCAGACAAGCGCAACGCCCCCGCATTGATCTTTTCCAGAATGCGGGGCATCTGGGTGCATCTGGCGGCCAAAGCCGCCGGGATCTGCTCCTTTCCCACCGCACCATCGCTATGCAAGCGACTGCCCAATGCCCCCACGGTACCTGCCGTGGCGTGATACTCACTGCCCCAACAGATATCCCGATTGCGACAGCCGGGGCAAACCTCGTCAAATGCCTTGTCGCAAATATGGCGCAGATCCAGGAGCCCGGGGCGGCGCAAACGACTGCTGAGCTCGAAGAATGTGCCCGATAAATCGAGAAACGCTCCCGAAATTTCACGCAATTGGCTCCCCGTTGCCGCCTGCTCCTCCGCCTTGGCGGATTGGGCCGCCGCACGGCGGCGGATCAGCGTTTGACGGTAGCCGGGAGAGCCCTCTACCAGACCTGCACTGTCCCCTGCCAGGAACAGAGCCCCCGCCGTCAGCAAGGCGGGCAGGATCAGGGTGATGCCGTCGGTACGGGCTATGGCATAGGCATAGATCGCCGCCGCGGCACTGCCGCAAAGGATTCCCCCGCCGCGGCTGCTTTTTTCCAATAATCCGAAGCAAAGCCCGCACAGCAGAAAGGCGGGTG
Organism: Clostridia bacterium; assembly: GCA_017451735.1. Lineage (GTDB taxonomy): Bacteria > Bacillota > Clostridia > Oscillospirales > CAG-272 > Firm-07. The sequence continues at coordinate 50,542 of JAFTNU010000043.1, read as the reverse complement.
CCATCCGATAGTCAAAGCAAAGCCCAGCCAGTGCACCGCCCACGGCTCCCCAGGAAAGGCCCCGATGTGCCACAAGCAGAAAGGCCACGGCGGCAGCGGCCACGGCGGAGGGGTAAATACCGAAAAAGCTGACATTCCGCATGGCAAAAATACAGGTCAGCACCAAGGCGGCAAGACCCGCTTCACGGCTATACGGGAAAAGGCGATCCTTCTCTTCGAACAGTCCTGCGAACAAAAAGGCGGCGAGACCCGCGGCGGCCACCGAGAGCATCAAACCGAAAAGATCAAAAAAGCGAAATCCGCCGCGAATGAGTCGATAGATCCCCGTGCCGAAAAGCGCCACCGTGGCAAAAAGCACCCGATAAGAGACCCGTTCGGCAAAAATCGGCGGTTTTTTTGCCCCGTTGCGGGGGTAAAAGGTAAAGATCAGCCTCACTGCCGCCACGGCTCCCAGGGCGATCAGCGAAATGTATTCTTTTGTGATGATATAAAAGATGGCCGCCCCCACCGACACGGCGGGAAAATAAACCGTGGCGGCGGATGCCAGTGACACCCCGAAGGGGCGCACGCCAAAGAGTAGCTCGGCGCTCCCCGCAAGCGCCCCCAATGCGGCGAAAAGCAGGTGAACACACAAAATCTCGGCGGGTTGCTTATTTTTCGTAAAGAACGAACGTTTGCCCGCCTCCTTGGGCGAACGGACACGGATCTGCATAAATTTTGACCTCCCCTTGGCGACAATTTCCGATGTCGCCGTTTTTTGTTCCATTTTAATCCCCCTTTGGCGGAAAAAAAGTCACTTTTCGCTGTGCAAAAGAGACAAAATACAGGGAGAGATGTCCGATGGGATGACAACCGGGCGGTCGGTGGCGGCACAGGACGAAAAACGGCGAACGATTTTTCAAAAAAGAGGAATATTTTCAAAAACCTCTTTCGGGAAACCGGATTTTGTGTTATACTGGATACAATGACAAGGAAGGGGGAGAACAAGCCATGAAGATCTGTTGCTTTACGGGGCACCGCACCGTTTCACCCGATGCCGCCACTGCTCTTGCTCTTACCCTTGACCGACGGTTGGAGGAGCTGACTCAAGAAGGCTATACCGAATTTCGCGCAGGGGGCGCACGGGGCTTTGATACCATCGCCGCCCTGCGGGTTCTTGCTCTGCGGGAGCGTCACCCCGATTGCCGCTTACATCTGATCCTACCCTGTCGCGATCAGACCAAATTCTGGCGGGTGGGGGAGCAGGCCCTGTTCGATGAGATTCTGCAAAAGGCAGACCGGGTGGACTACATCACCGACCGCTACAATCCCACCTGCATGTATGCCCGCAACAGAGCATTGGTGGACGGCAGCGACCTTTGCATCGCCTATCTCACCGAAAACAAGGGGGGCACGCTCTACACCTGCACCTACGCCTTAAAGCACAAGGTGCCCTTGCTCAATCTCGCCGAGGAGATCGATTGATCTTTTTGTTTTTACAGCTGAAATCACATACCAAAAGCACGGAGGTAAAGAAACATGTTGGAAGTTGGTGTACAGAACACCGGTTGGTTCTCTTGGGACGACCTGGACGGCAGCTTTGCAAGATTCAAGGCTGATGGTTTCGAAACGGTGGATCTGGGGTTCCCCGGCGTCGCCTTTGATCCCGAAAAGCCCATCGAATCCTTTTACGATCAGCCCCTGGAGGACATTCTGGCCAAATACCGCCCCGTAAAGGAGGCGGCCGATCGATACGGCATCACCGTGAGCCAGTCTCATGCGCCCTTTCCGCTCTGGCTCAAGGGGGAAGACACCTATAATGCCTATATGATCATGGTATTGGAAAAGCTCTGCGCCGTTTGCGAGGCCATCGGATGCCCCCATATGGTGGCCCATCCCATCAACCGTACATTGAAGGAAAACGAGTGGAGCACCAACATGGAGCTCTACCGTGCCATCCTGCCAACCGCCAAAAGGCATGGGGTCAAGATCTGCCTGGAAAACCTGTTTACCGTTCACACGGGTCGTGTTTTGGAGGGAGTCTGCGCCGATGCGGAGGAGGCCTGCCGCTATGTGGACGCCCTCAATGCCGAGGCAGGCGCCGAGGTCTTCGGCTTCTGCTTTGATGTAGGGCATGCCAACCTGCTGCACAAGGATCTGCGCCGCTACATCAATACCCTGGGGCACCGCCTATCCATACTGCACATTCACGACAACGATGGGCAGAACGATCTGCATCTCATGCCCTACACCCAGTCCCGCTACCGCCAGGTCTGCACCAATGCCTTAGACTGGGAAAGCTTTATTCTGGGGCTGAAGGACATCGGCTACCGGGGCACCCTTTGCTTTGAGACCTTCCGTGTCATACGGGTAACGCCAAAGGAGCTTTGGGATTCTTCCCTGACCCACCTTTCCAATATCGGGCGGTATTTCAGAGACCGCATTCTCGCCCCGGACGGCGAAGCTTCCGAATGACCCTGCGCCCACGCACCGCCTGCGTGGGCGCAATTCTTGCGCGGAAAAAGAGAAAATTTGCAAAAAAAGCCTTGCCCCGCGTCGTTTATTGTGATATACTAATGATATGTTATTTGTCGGTCATGCGACGACGATCGGGGGGCCTTATGTTTAAAATCGGTTTTGATAACGAGCAATATATCCGTACCCAATCTGCTCACATTCATGAACGGATCCAGAAATTCGGAGGCAAGCTTTACCTGGAATTCGGGGGCAAGCTTTTCGATGACTATCACGCCTCCCGTGTATTGCCCGGCTTCGCACCCGATAGCAAGATTCGTATGCTGGTGCAGCTGGCCTCCGAGGCAGAGATCGTCATCGTTATCAACGCGGCGGATATTGAGAAAAACAAGGTCCGCGGCGATCTTGGCATTACGTACGACCAGGATGTACTGCGCCTGGTCGATGCTTTCCGCGGCTTCGGCCTTTATGTGGGCAGCGTGGTGCTGACCCGTTATACGGGGCAAAGTGCCGCCTGCGCCTTTCAGAAGCGCCTGGAGGCGCTGGGCCTTAAGGTCTACCGCCACTATCCCATCCCCGGCTATCCCTCCGATGTCAAAACCATCGTCAGCGACGAGGGCTTTGGCAAAAACGAATATATCGAGACCACCCGCTCCCTGGTGGTGGTCACCGCGCCAGGCCCCGGATCGGGAAAAATGGCAACCTGCCTTTCTCAGCTCTATCTGGACAACAAGCGGGGCATCCGCTCGGGGTACGCCAAATTTGAAACCTTTCCTGTCTGGAGCCTGCCCTTGAATCACCCCGTGAATCTGGCATACGAGGCGGCCACTGCCGACCTGAATGACATGAACATGGTAGACCCCTTCCACCTGGCCGCCTACGGCAAGACCGCGGTCAATTACAACCGGGATGTGGAGATCTTCCCCGTGGTCAAGGCCATGTTCGAGCACATCTACGGCGAATGCCCCTATCAATCCCCCACCGACATGGGTGTGAACATGGCCGGGTTCTGCATTTTTGATGACGACAATGTGCGTGAGGGCGCGCGGGATGAGATCCTGCGCCGTTACTATACCGCTCTTTGCCGCCAACGCAAAGGGGACAGCGACGGCGCAGAGGCCGAAAAAATCAAAATGCTGATGGCCAAGGATGGACTTGATACCGATCACCGCCCCGTGATCGCGGCGGCTCTCAAGCGGGCCGAGGAAACAGGTGAGCCTGCCGTAGCATTGGAGCTGGCAGACGGTCGCATCATCACGGGTAAGACCTCCAAGCTCCTGGGCTCTGTTTCGGCTATGCTCCTTAATGCACTGAAAGCACTTGCCGACATCCCCAAGGAAACCAAGCTCATTTCCCCCGATATTCTGGAGCCCGTCTCTGCCTTGAAGATCGAACGCTTGGGCAATCACAACCCCCGTCTCCATTTGGATGAGGTGCTGATCGCGCTGTCGATCTGTGCCGTCAGTGACGGCACCGCCCGCCGTGCTTTGGAATGCCTTTCCGGGCTCCGCAACTGTGAGGCGCATTCCTCGGTGATTTTAGCGCAAAATGATGTAAACACCCTAAAAAAGCTGGGCATTCAAATGACCTGCGAGCCCCGTTATCAGACCAAAAAGCTCTATCACGGTTAAAAAATTCGATTACCGCCGTGCCCGAACGGGCACGGCGGTCGTTTCAGGAGGCACAAGCATGCAACAGATCAATACATTTATCAAGGATCACACGGCGGAAATGTTCCGGCTTCTGGAATCTCTTTGCAGGCTCCCCGCCCCCTCTCATCACGAGGAACAGCGAGCCGCCTTCTGCAAGGAATGGTTAGAGGCTCACGGTGCCACGGGTGTATATATCGACAAGGCGCTGAATGTGGTCTTCCCGTTGCACTGTGAGAACAGCCGCGAGATCACGGTGCTTGTCGCCCACACCGACACGGTCTTTCCCGATACCGAGCCCATGCCCTATACCGATGACGGTCAGATCGTCCGTTGCCCGGGGGTGGGGGACGACACCGCAAGCCTGGCGGTATTGCTGATGACCGCAAGCTATTATATAGAAAGCGGCAATATCCCCGCAAACGGTATTCTTTTTGTGGCCAATTCCTGTGAGGAAGGATTGGGCAACCTGAAGGGTACCCGTCAGCTCTTTGCAGACTATGCGGGGCGCATCGGGCAATTCATTTCCTTCGACAGCAGAATCGGTATCATTCACGACCGTTGTGTCGGCTCTCACCGCTATGAGGTGGAGGTGTGCACCGAGGGCGGCCACTCCTGGAGCGCCTTTGGCAAGAAAAACGCCATTGCCGCTCTGTGTGATATCGTCCGTGACATTTACGCCATCAATCTCCCTCAGAAAACAGGCAGTAAGGTCACTTATAATGTGGGCCACATTTCGGGCGGCACCTCGGTGAACACCATTGCGCAAAGTGCCCGTATGCTCTGCGAATACCGTTCCGATGATGAAGAGCTGCTTGCCTTGATGCAAAAGGAATTTGAAGGCATCTTCCGCAAGGCGCAGACAGGCGAGGTCCGCGTCACTGTAAAAAGGATCGGCGAGCGCCCCTGTGCCAGGGATGTCGACCCGCAAAAGATCGACCGTTTACGGCTTTTGTGCACCGCGGTCACAGAAGAGGTCACAAAAAGCGCGGTGCAATACACCTCCGCCTCCACCGATTGCAACATCCCCTTGTCCGTGGGGGTCCCCGCTGTCTGCATTGGAGTCTACGCGGGCGGCGGCGCCCACACACGAGAGGAATGGATCGAGAAAAAATCCCTGATAACGGGGCTTGAAATCGCCATCAAAACCGCCCTTCGCGCAACGGAAGCATAATCAGCGTAAGGCCCGCTCCGATGTTTTCACATCGAAGCGGGCCTTTATTTTCTGCTTAGACGTATTTTTCGGCGTTTTCGGCAAAAACTACAGGAAATACGTACCATTACGGGGGGAACTCATGGATTTTGTGAATGAACCGGCACTGCTTGACGACGACCGCGCCGAAAGAGAGAGGCCTACTGCCGAGGGCACTCGCGGAAAAAGCAAGCAGCTCCCCTACCTCATCTCTACCCTGACCGCTCCCGTGGAAGCGGCGCCATGGCGTCAAATTTTTCGAAGCAAGGATGACATGGCCATGATCGATGCTACAGGCCTTGGAGCGGAGACCGTACGACACGGCGAGGAGCGTTTTTTCCATCTGTACCGAGAAGCCGCCGAAGCGGCACGGGACGGACATCTCTTGCTTCTCTGCCCCACCGAATCCGACCCAACCGTTTATGCCATGCCGCGTCTGAGCACCTCTCCCCGACTGATCCTCTCGCAGCTGTGCGCCGCCCTGCGTGCCTCTGCGCTGGGACATGTCTCCCTGATCCTCCCCTATGTCCACACCGTGGGAGAGATCGACCGGATCCGCCAACTGATCGACCGTGCCATGCGACTGCTCGCGGGGCGCGGCGAACCCTTTGACGAAGCGATCACCGTGGGCATCCTACTGGCTACCCCTGCCTCACTGCTCCTTTCCCGCAAGCTGTTGGAAACAGTGGATTTTCTTCTCATTGATGCCGATACCGTCACCCGCCTGTCTGTGGCGGCAGACCCACATGCATCCCCCGAGCTGATGAACGAGAGCGCCGCGGCTGTTCTGCGCTTGATCGAGGTAGGTGTGGGAAACGCCCATGCCTGCGGGCGATTTGCCGCTGTGGGTGGGCAGATGGTATCTGACCACCGATATCTGCCCCATTTTCTGGCCATGGGCGCCGATGCACTGTTTGCCCCCGCCGAGCAAATCCCCGAAATGCGAAGGCTGGCTCGCACCATCACACAAAATTCACGATAAAAAATCGGCTTGGCTATTGCAAAATGGGCGATCATCTGTTATAATAGATAAGGTAAACTGTGAAATAAGGCCATACCAGCCGGGGAAGTAGCGGAGCCCTGCACCTGAAATCCGCTATAGCAGGGGTGGATCCCATCCTTGAGGACCGAAGCGATGCGGCCCGGAGCGTGTTCTTTCGTGATGAAGAGTGGGTCTTGCGCAATCAGACGCCGTGAACCATGTCAGATGGGGAACCAAGCAGCATTAAGCGGCTCACCTGATGTGCCGCGAGGGTGCCTGCTCCGAGCGAGAGACACGAATTCCGCGCAAAGGTGACGTTCGATTGGAAGGTGTATGGTCTTATTTTGCAGTTTATTTTATAGAGCAAGCAAACCTGTCGGGAGGAGGGATCACCGTGCATCAGGCACTTTACCGCAAATGGAGACCGCAACAGTTTGACGATGTCTGCGGCCAGGAGCACATCACCTCGGTGCTTCGTTACGAGGTGACCAACAATGCCCTTTCTCACGCCTATCTGTTCTGCGGCTCCCGCGGAACGGGCAAGACCACCTGTGCCAAGATCTTGGCCAAGGCCGTCAACTGTGAAGCCCCCGTCAACGGTAGTCCCTGCGGCAAATGCGCCTCCTGCACGGCCATCGACAGCGGCTCGGCCACCGACGTGCTGGAGATGGACGCCGCCTCTAACAACGGCGTGGAAAATATCCGCGACATCCGTGACGAGGTGGTCTATACCCCCTCCGCCCTCCGCTACCGTGTTTACATTGTGGACGAGGTCCATATGCTCTCCCAAAGCGCCTTTAACGCGCTTCTCAAAACGCTGGAGGAGCCCCCCGCTCACGTCATTTTTATCCTGGCCACCACCGAGCTGCACAAGCTCCCCGCCACCATCATCTCCCGTTGTCAGCGCTTTGATTTCCGCCGCATTGCACTCCCCGTGCTGGCGGCGCGTATCACCTACATCGCCCAACAGGAGGGGATGGATCTGGAGCCCGCCGCCGCCGAACGGATCGCGCGGATGGCCCAGGGCGGCATGCGTGACGCCATCAGCCTGTTGGAGCTCTGCGGCGGCACCCGAAAGAAGATCGATGTAGCCACTGTGGACGAGATGATGGGCTCGGGTGGCCGCGAGGAGATGCTGAGCATTGCCGAGGCCGTTGCCAACGCCGATTATGATACGATTTTTGCCACGGTGAATGAGGCTGTCGCCTCCTCCCGCGATCTCTCGGTATTCTGGCAGGATCTCATTTCGGTCTACCGTGATCTGCTGGTGGTCAAAACCACAAGCGATGCCACCCGCTATCTGGATCTGACCGACGCCGAGGCCGCAAAGCTCACCGAGCTGGCAGGCCGCTTCAAGAAGGGCACGCTGCTTGCCCACTGCCGCCTTTTGGAGGATGCCCTTTTTGCCATGCAGAAGGCCAATGCCGTAAAGCGGATGGTGGCAGAGCTGACCCTGGTACGGATGTGCGATCCCACCCTGGATACCTCTACGGAGGGTCTGCTTGCCCGACTGGAGCGGTTAGAGGACGCCTTGGCCGCGGGAGCCGTGGTCGCGCCGACACCAAAAAGCGCGCCCGTTACGGAAATTCCCTTAGAAGCCTCTCGAAAAGAGGAGGCTCCGAGGGCCGCATCGGATCCCGCTGTCCCCACGCCGAACGCACCTTCCGCACCGCAAACGGCGGAACCCAAGCCCGCTCCCGGGCCTGCGGCGGAATCCCCCGCAACGGGGCGCGTTTTACACCGCATCCGCGGATTTATGAACTGCGTGGAGCGTGTGCGCCGCGAGAACTCGATGCTGGCCTCCTTCTTACCCGATGCCCGCGCTTTTCTGGATGACAGCGGACGGGTGATCATCCAATTGGCCAATTCCTTCGCCCAAATGATGCTGGATGAGGCTTCGGCAAGAGATCTGCTCTGCCGTGCACTGGCCCCCGAGCTGAAAAAAGCCCCCAACCCCTCCCAGCTACTCTTTGAGGTCCCCGACGGTGAGGGACAGACCAAGGATACCGTTCTGGATGATCTTTTGGAGGCGGCAGGAGAGCAATGAGCTTTTCTCGCTCTATTGAGACTCGGATCGTTACCGACAATACAGGATCCCGTGCGATCCGCAATCATTCGATTCCATTTAAAGGAGATATACATCATGAGAGCCAACTATCCCAAAAACGCCGGTGGACAAAACATCAATGCCATGCTCCAGCAGGCGCAAAAAATGCAGGAAGACATGGCCGCGAAGCAGGCCGAGCTGGAGGAGCGGGAGTACGAGGTCTCCGCAGGCGGCGGTGCCGTGACAGTAAAGATGAACGGCAAAAAGCAAATCCTTTCCCTTGACATCGCCCCCGAGATCGTAGATCCCGACGATATCGAAACGCTTTCCGATATTCTGATTGCCGGAGTGAACGAGGCCATCAAAAAGGTGGAGGAGACCTCCGCCGCAGAGATGGAGAAGATCACCGGTGCCATGAACATCCCCGGCATGGGCGGTATGCCCGGTCTGTTCTGATATGTCGGGAATCGAATCTCTGGATATTCTCACCGAGCAATTTGCCCGTTTGCCGGGCATTGGACGAAAAAGCGCACAACGTCTTGCTTTTTCACTGCTCAAATACAGCCCCGAGGAGATCGAGGCCTTTATCGGTGCCATTCGTGACGCCAAGGAAAAGATCCACCGTTGCCCCACTTGTCAGAATCTGACAGACCGGGATATTTGCCCCATCTGCTCCGATCCCGGTCGGGACCGCACGGTCATCTGCGTGGTGGAGGACGCCCGCGCGGTCATGGCCTTTGAAAAGGTGCGCTCCTTCCGCGGTGTTTATCATGTGCTGCACGGGCTGATCTCCCCCATGAGCGGCGTGACCCCCGATGCCCTTTCTCTGCGGGAGCTGCTGCTCCGTCTGGAGGACGCAAGCGTCCGTGAGGTCATCGTGGCCACGGGTGCCACCACAGAGGGCGAGGCCACGGCCATGTACATCGCCCGCCTACTGCAACCCCTGGGCGTTAAGGTCACACGCTTGGCCCACGGTATCCCCTTTGGGGGCGAATTGGAGTATGCCGATGAGATCACGTTGTCCCGCGCCTTGGAGGGCAGACGGGATTTTGATTAAAAAACCCGCAAACGGGTGTAAAAAATGGAGTTTTTATGACGCACACCACGATCGATGCCATGCTGAAGGCCAATCAGATGCTGGCCCCCCGAAGGACTACCGACCGTCTATTTCCCTTCCCCGCCGGCAGCTTTGACTACCGGGGCCATATGGATCACGCCATCCGTTTTATTGAAAGCTTCCAGCTCCTGGACAATACCCTCTGGCCCAAGTTTGTCAAGGTATTCACCGAATTGCCCAAGCCCGACACCGCCGACAAAGGGTGGCGAGGCGAGTACTGGGGCAAAATGATGCGCGGAGCCTGCATCACCTATCAGTATACGCAGAATCCCGAGCTATACAAGGTGCTCACCGAAACGGTAGAGGACATGCTGAAGGCCCCCGAGGCCGACGGGCGCATCTCGGCCTACGACCGCGATGCGGAATTTGACGGTTGGGATATGTGGTGCCGCAAATATGTGATGCTGGGACTGGAGTATTTCCTTGAGATCTGTACCGACGAGGAGCTTGCCACCCGCATCGTCCCCGTGATCCGGGGCCAGGCCGATTATATCATCGATCGGATCGGCGAGGGCAAGCTGGATATCACCAAAACCACTACCCACTGGGGAGGCGTCAACTCCTCCTCGGTGCTGGAGCCGATCGTGCGCCTTTTTGACCTGACCGGTGAGCAGAAATATCTGGATTTTGCCACCTATATTGTCAATCGCGGAGCCGCCGATACTCAGAATCTGTTTGAAATGGCTTATGAGGACAAGACCGCTCCTTATGAGTGGAAGGTCATCAAGGCCTATGAGATCATGTCCTGCTTTGAAGGTCTGATCGAATATTATCGGGTAACGGGTATTGAAAAGTGGAAAACCGCGGCACTGAATTTCGGTCGCAAGGTCTATGAGAACGAGGTCAGCATCATCGGCTCCTGCGGTTGCTGGCATGAGCTGTTCGATCACGCCGCCAAGCGCCAGCTGACCACCGTCTATACCGGTCAGATGCAGGAGACCTGCGTGACCGTCACCTGGATGAAATTCTGCCTGCAGCTGCTCTGCCTTACGGGCGACAGCCGCTATGCCGACGAGATCGAGCGCTCTGCCTACAATGCCATGATCGGCGCCATCAACTTTGACAAGACCGCCAATAACGGCGGATTCCCCTTTGACAGCTACAGTCCCCTGGTCATGGGCACCCGTGGCCGCTATATCGGCGGACGCAAGGTCCTTTCCGACGGCTCGGAATACGGTTGCTGTGCCTGCATCGGCTCGGCGGGCACAGGCCTGATCCCCCTGTCCTCAATGCTTTTGCGTGAGGACGGTGTAGCCGTGAATCTGTATCTGCCCGGAGTGGCCGCCACGCACACCCCCGACGGTGCCCCCTTGGAAATTTCCGTTAAAACAAATTACCCGCTGGACGGGGCGATTTCTCTCACTCTTGATACCAATTCCCAAGCACCCTTCACCCTGGCGCTCCGCATCCCCGCATGGAGCAAGCAGACCACGCTGGCCATCAATGCTCAGATGGTGGACGCGATCCCCGGCACCTATACCGAGATCAACCGCGTATGGAAGTGCGGTGATACGGTGGAGCTCTTCCTCGATATGCGCACCGAGGTGCTTCACCCCGAGGAAGAGGGCTTGCCCGACGCCAATTCCAAATACCATGTGGCACTGCGCCGCGGCCCGCTGATCCTTTGTCGCGATGCCCGCCTGGCCGACGACCTGCACAAGCCCGTTGATATTGCCGAGGATCATGAGGGCTACGCGGTGGAGGTTTTGCCCGCGGAAATTCCCGAAGGACTCGACTGTCTGGGTGTTTTCCTGGTGAAGGAGAGCAGTGGTTCTTATCTGGAGGTCATGGATTATGCTTCGGCCGGCCGCACCTGGGATAACCGCTCGTTGATGAGCGCCTGGATGCACACCAAGGAATATTTGCCCTTTGACCCCGAAAAGCCCTTTGAAATGGTCATCTCCTGCTATATGGCCTCGGCACAGCTCCCCTCCTCCGAGGGTGACTGTGCTACCAAGACCCATATTGAATACAAGGAGGACGGCAAATTTTATTCCCCTGCCCAAGGCACGGCTTTGATCGTAAGGATCGAGGACCGCAGGGATGACACCTGCCATCTGGCGGTTGGCGACAAATACCTGGCCGTGGATCATGACGGGTTCCTGACCCTGTCGAAAAAGGGCACGCCCTTGACCCTCCATTGGCAGGGGCACAACTGCTATTCTGTTTCCGACCCCGACGGCCGCTGGCTGGAATATGACCGCACTAAGGATCAAAAGCCCCTGTTCTTCAACAAGCGCTCCATGATCCCCCGCCATCTGTTTGATTTTGTGAATGTAGAAGAATAAAAATAAAAAAGAACGGAGACCTCCTTTGAAAACGGGGGCTCCGCTCTTTTTTGTGAAATGCACAATTAAATAGGGAGAGCGTCCTTCAAAAGTCACTCTCCCTATTGCTATGACTCGATCAAGTCAGCATCGCCCTGTCGTTGGCAAATTCGCTGCCACTGGCCTTTGCAAACATGGCAAGCAGATCCTCGACCGTAAGCTTTTTCTTTTCTTCACCCTTGACATCGATGATAATCCGCCCCTCATGCATCATGATCAGGCGGTTGCCGTGAGCAATGGCGTCCTTCATGTTATGGGTGATCATCAGCGTGGTCAGATGATCCTTTTCCACGATCCGATCGGTCAGCTCCAGCACCTTTGCCGCAGTCTTGGGGTCAAGAGCGGCGGTATGCTCGTCAAGGAGCAGTACCTTGGGCGTATTGATGGTCGCCATCAGCAAAGTCACCGCCTGGCGCTGACCGCCCGACAGGAGCCCCACCTTGTGCGTCATGCGGGTCTCCAACCCCAGGTCCAGCCCCGCCAGGATCTCACGGTACTCCTCGCGCTCTTCTTTTGTGATGCGCCACTTCAGACCGCGCCGCTTACCGCGGCGGCGGGCAAGGGCCAGGTTTTCCTCGATCTCCATATCCTTGGCAGTTCCCATCATGGGGTCCTGGAACACGCGTCCTAAATATTTGGCACGCTTGTATTCGGGGAGGGCCGTCACATCCACGCCGTCGATGATCACTTGCCCGCAATCGGGCTTCCAGACGCCGGAGATCGCATTAAGCATCGTGGATTTTCCCGCACCGTTGCCACCGATAATGGTCACAAAGTCGCCGTCCTCCAGTGTGAGATCGATGCCCTTCAGGGCTACCTTTTCGTTGACCGTCCCGGGGAAAAAGGTCTTTTTGATGTTTTTTAACTCAAGCATCCTTCTTTTCCCCCTTCTTGTTCAAATTGGAAAAATACTTTTTCTTCCAATACGGCACGGCCAGGAAAATAGCCACCACGATGGCGGAAAGCATCTTGAGAAGGTCGGTATCCAGGCCGAAGAAGACCACGGTCTGATAGACAAAATAGTAGATCACGCCGCCCAAAACAACACCCAAAAGTCTGATGGCAAAGCTTTTGGCAAATTTAGAGGTCACTGCCTCGCCGATGATGACGGCGGCAAGACCCACCACAATGGCACCGCGGCCCATATTGATATCGGAATTTCCGTTGAACTGCGCAAGCAAAGCACCGGAAAAAGCGACGATTCCGTTGGAAAGGGCCAGGCCGATGATCTTGTTCACGTCGGTGTTGATACCCTGAGCACGGCTCATATTGAGATTGGAGCCGGTGGCACGCAGGGATGCACCCATCTCGGTACCGAAAAACCAATACAGCAATGCGATCACCACCGCGATGATGGCCACCAGGGTAAGCAGCGTCTGTACCCGATCCTCACGCATATTGGTGATGATGGGCGAGTAGGTCTGCGGCAACAGGCCGATATTGGATTTTCCCATGATCTTGAGATTGACAGACCACAGGATCAATTGCGTCAAAATGCCCGCCAGAATTGCGGGAATACCCATAAAGGTATGGAAAAAGCCCGTCAGAAGGCCGCAAAGCACACCGGCGACCATTGCCGCCAGCATAGCGACCCAAATGTTGGCCCCCGCAGTAACGAGGACGGCGCAAACCGCCGCCCCCGTACAAATGGAACCGTCGACCGTCAGGTCGGCAATATCCAGAATCTTATACGTCACGTAGACACCGATGGCCATAATGCCCCAGATCATACCCAGAGCGGCGGCACCGGGCAACGCGCCCAACCAATTGAGAAATGTCATATCAAGCAGTCAGATCACTCGGCAATTGCCACGTAATCGGAGGGGATGGTGATATTCAGAGCGGTTGCTCTGGAGGCCATATACTTCTTGGTCTGAGCGGCGGCATATTCGATCTTCATCTCGGAGATCTTTGCCTCACCCTTTAAGATCTTGGCGGCCATCTGACCGGTGATCTTGCCCAGCTCATAGTAATCGATGGACAGGGTCGCAACGCCACAGCCCTTGCAGATGCCCTCCTCGCCGGCAACCAGAGGCGTGCTGCCGATGGCGCCGAGCACTGCGGTGGTATTGTTGGCAACCGTATTATCGGTAGGAACATAGATCACGCTGTTGGCAGCGGCGGCCGCAGCCTGAGCCTGAATATCTGTGGTATCGGTAAAGGAGATCTTGTTGCAGGTATAGCCCTTTGCCTCAAGCAGGGGCTTGATGGTATCAACCTGATAGAGGGAGTTGGGCTCGGCGGAGCAGTAGAACAGCGCCACGGTGGGATAGCTTGCTACGGGGAAAAGCTCGGCAAGCATATCAGCCTGCTTGTCAAGAGGGGCAAGATCGGAGGTGCCGGAAATGTTGCCGCCCACAACGCCGTCGGTCAAGGTCTTGTTCAAGGCAATGCCGTATTCGGTCACCGAGGTACCCAGAATCGGAATGGTGGTGGTAGCAGAGGCCGCGGTCTGCAGTGCAGGCGTAGCATTTGCAAAGATCAGATCAACGTTCTTGGTGGTAAAATCGTTGATAATGGTGGTGCAGGTAGGAGCATCCCCCTGTGCGTTCTGGTCCAGGAACTCCAGCTTATCCTCGCCGAATTCCGCGATCAGAGCATCCTTAAAGCCCTTGGTTGCGGCATCCAAGGCATCGTGAGGTGCCCACTGAGCAATACCGATGGTGTACTCGGCATCACTTGAGCAGGAGGCCAGTGCCAAAGGCATAGCGGCGATCATCAGGACCGCAAGAATGATTGCTGTTAACTTTTTCATGATGTTTTCCTCCATTGTAATGGATTATTTATTATAGTGCCGTCAAGCGGCATTATAAACGATAATAAAAAAGCCCTGTACAACGTACAGGGACGGCATTCGGCCGCGTTACCACTCTGCTTTATCACACCCTTACGGCATGTGACCTCATGGGCAAGCATGTTGCCCTGCAGGATAACGGCTGCACCGTTGCACCTACTTTACGGCGGACCCGCGTTCGGTACAAAGCTCGCAAAAGGTAATTCGGGCACTACTCACCGTCGCCTTACACCAACCGGCGACTCTCTGCGCGTCTTTCGCTACCCTACTGCGTTTTGCTCAAGCGCTTTTTCTTTATTTACTGGTATAATACCATGTTTTGGCCCATTTGTCAAGCGCTTTTGGGATTTTTATGCATTAAAGCGATAAAATCACGGATACGGAAGCTTAAAATTGACACAGAGGTTGACATGTCGCCCGCATTGTAATACAATAAAATAAAGATACGTTCGGCATTTTGGATACAAGGAGGGACTTGAGCCTTGAAAAACAACTGTATGACCGCCCTTTCTCTTTTTCAGCAAAAATCGGTACTGACCGCAACCGTCACGCCCCGTTGCACCGTTCCCCTTCCCTCCCCCGCCTTTGGCGGCTTTCAAGGAGGCTGCTCCGACGGCAAGCGGTATTATTATCAAACCGTCATGCATTATGAGTTATCCGACCGCACCAAGGACTATGCCCGCATTGCCAAGATCGATCTTTCCACAGGGCAGGTGGTGCAATGGAGCCGCGATCTGTCGCTCGATCACGCCAATGACATGACCTATCATCCCGGCACCAACCGACTCATCGTCTGCAACAACAAGCCGCATCCCAACCGTCTGACATTACTGAACGCCGATACCTTAGAGCCCACTAAGACCGCAGAGCTGCCCTTTGCGATTTACAGCATCGATTACAATCCCACGCGGGATCTCTATGCGGTAGGGCTTTCGGGCACCCGTGAATTTCGCTTGCTCGGCGCTGATTTTAAGCCATTAGATGATCGCGTATTCCGTTGCACCCACCTGACCGACCGTCATACCAAGCAGGGCGTCTGTGTTGATGACAACCTGATCTACTTTATCATGTGGGACGGCAAGCACAAGGATATGGAGGATTTTCAAAGCGTAATCGCAGTCTATGACTGGGATGGAGCCTTTCGGGGCCTGATCGAATTTGATGTAGGCAAGCAGGAGCCCGAAAATCTCAGTATTGTAAACGGAAAGATTCTCGCCGTTTGCGGAAACGAAATGCCCATCATCTATCAATTCGACCCAACGCTTCCATAAAAGCAAGCGCCCCTTTGACAGAGCTGTCAAAGGGGCGCTTCGAATATCGATCGGACCACTCTTGATCCGATCACGGCAATTGGTGTCTTACAGTGTTGCCGCCATCACGGCCTTGATGGTATGCATACGGTTCTCTGCCTCGTCAAAGACAATGGACTGCGGTCCCTCGATGACCTCATGGGTCACCTCCATGCAATCGATACCGAACTGCTCATAGATCTCGCGACCGATGACGGTGCCAAGATCATGGAAGGCGGGCAGACAGTGCATAAAGCGGCACTGCGGGCCGGCAAGCTCCATCAACTCCTTGGTCACACGGTAAGGGCTGAGATCGTTGATGCGCTCGGCAAAGACCTCCTTGGGCTCACCCATGGAGACCCACACATCGGTGTAAAGCACATCGGCACCCGCCACCGCCTTTTTGGGATCCTCCTCAAAGGTGATGGTGGCTCCGGTCTCCTTGGCAATGGCGCGGCACTGCTCCACCAGAGCCGATTCTGGCCAATATTTTTTGGGAGCGGCGGCAACAAAGTGCATCCCCATCTTGGCACAGCCCACCATCAGCGAGTTGCCCATGTTGTAGCGGGCATCGCCCAGATACACCAGCTTTTTGCCCTTCAACTCACCGCAATGCTCGCGGATGGTGAGAAAATCGGCCAAAATCTGGGTGGGATGAAATTCATTGGTCAATCCGTTCCACACGGGCACGCCCGCGTATGCGGCCAGCTCCTCTACGATCTCCTGACCGAAGCCGCGGTACTCGATCCCGTCAAACATTCTGCCAAGAACGCGAGCAGTGTCGGGAATGCTCTCCTTCTTGCCGATCTGGGAGCCGTTGGGATCCAGATAGACAGGATGCATGCCCAGGTCATTGGCGGCCACCTCAAAGGCACAGCGGGTGCGGGTGCTGGTCTTCTCAAAGATCAGCGCGATGCTCTTTCCCTCGCAAAGCTTGTGGGAAATGCCCGCCTTTTTCTTTGCCTTCAGCTCGGCGGCAAGATCGATCAGATACCCGATCTCGGCGGGGGTGAAATCCAACAGCTTGAGAAAATGTCTTCCCTTTAAATTCATAATAACTCCTTATTTGCAGGCCTCAAGAATGATCCCGACGGCCTTTTTCAGTTGTTCCATAGGAATATTCAAAGCAGGCAGAAGCCGTATCTTGTTCTTGGCAGTCAGACACAGCACGCCCTTTTCGATGCAGGCCTTTACCACCTCGGCGGCGGGCTTTTCGGGCTCAACGCCCACCATCAGACCAAGTCCGCTGACCGATTTGACGCCGGGGGCACCCGCAAAGGCCTTTTTCATGTATTCGCCCTTTTCCGCCACCTCGGCAAGCAGCTGCTCGTCGATACGGGAGAGAATGCTGTACGCCCCCGCACATGCCACGGGATTACCGCCGTAGGTGGAGCCGTGATCGCCAAATCCCAATACGTTCTGTACTTTTTCGCCCAAAATACAGGCACCGATCGGCAGTCCGCCGCCCAGTCCCTTGGCCGTGGTCACCACATCGGGGTTGATGCCGTAATGCATATAGGAATACAATTTACCGGTACGGCCGTTGCCTGTCTGGACCTCATCGATCATCAGGACGATATCCTCTTTTTGGCAAAGTGCCGCCACGCCGCGGATAAAGTCGCCGTCCACCACATTGACGCCGCCCTCGCCCTGGATGCACTCCATAAGGATGCCCGCCACCTTGTGGGTGGAAACGATCTCCTTTAACTCCTCCATATTGCCTGCCGTCACGTGGACAAAGCCGGGGGTGAGAGGCTGAAACAGCTCGTGATAGTGCTCCTGACCGGTAGCAGCCAGGGTGGTCAGGGTCCTGCCGTGAAAGCTGTTCCACAGGGTCACGATGGTGCTATACTCGGCGCCCTTCTTCTCGGCGGCGTATTTACGCGCCACCTTGATGGCACACTCGTTTGCTTCGGCGCCCGAGTTTGCAAAAAAGATCTTTTTCAGCCCCGTTTTGGCACTTAGCAGCTCTGCCACCTTGACGCAGGGCTCGGTATAATAAAGGTTGGAGGTATGCTGGACCCTGCTCAGCTGAGCAATGACTGCACCTTTCCACTCCTCATCGGCAACGCCGAAGGCGGTCACACCGATGCCGGTGCCCATGTCGATGTATTCCTTGCCGTCGGTATCGGTTACCACAGATCCCTTACCCGAAACGATCTCTACGGGGAAACGGTTGTAGGTCCCCGCTACATATTGCTTATCCAGATTCTGTAAATAACTCATGATTCTTCTCCCTTGACCATAGTGCCCGCACCCTCGTCGGTCAATAATTCCATCAAAATAGAGTGGGGGACGCGACCGTCCATGATCACCACGTTTTTCACACCCTTGTGTATGGCCTCGATGCAGCAATCCACCTTGGGGATCATACCGCCCGAAATGACGCCCTCGTCATACAGCTTACCCGCATCCTCGATGGTGATCTCGGGGATCAGGGTGGAGGGGTCGTCCTTATCCCGCAGGATGCCCGCAATATCGGTCATCATGATCAGGCGCTCGGCGCCCAGCGCCCCCGCAATGAAGGCGGCGGCGGTATCGCCGTTGATGTTATAGGTATTGCCCTCGGCATCACAACCCACGGTGGAGATCACGGGGATGTAGCCCTTCCCAGAAGGTCGGTAACGGGTGCGATATTGATGTTGGTGATGGTACCCACATACCCCAGGCGGGGGTCCTTCATCTTCGCCTCGATCAGGCGTCCGTCCATACCCGAAAGGCCCATCGCGCGGCCGCCCTTGGTATCCAGCATATTGACCAGCGTCTTGTTGACCTTGCCCGCCAGCACCATCTGCACGATGTCGATGGTCTCCTTGTCGGTGACGCGCAGTCCGTCCACAAACTCGGGGCGCTTGCCCAGCTTGGCCATCATATCGCTGATCTCGGGGCCGCCGCCGTGCACCAGCACCACCTTGACGCCGATCAGATTGAGCAGGACGATATCCTCCATGACCTGCTCCTTGAGGTGCTCGTTGATCATGGCGTTACCGCCGTATTTCACCACAACGACCTTGCCGTTATACTCCTTGATATGGGGCAGAGCCTGGGTCAGCACCTCGGCTCTCTGCGCATTGGAAAAATGATTGTCGATGCTCATAGGTTTTCCTCTTTAATGTTTGGATTTTTCGATACCGTTTGGGGGCAAATCTCTCACTTCGCGACCGAACCGGACGGTTTTACCGATTGCCTGCTTGATGCGAAAGAAGCCGGTCACTCGGATCGCGCTCTTTGCCCCGGCTGCTGCCTGATCGTCAAGAAGCAAGCAAGGCGCACCGGAGCAGACGGACATGGCGAACCTGTTGTTCGTCGAATTCGTCTGCGAGGAGCAACGCAGTATTGCGATGCTTATTGGCGATCAGGTGCGATAATCGCCGTTGATCTTGACATACTCATAGGTCAGATCACAGCCGAAGGCGGTGGCCTGGCAGTCGCCGCTGTTCAGCTCCACAAGGATCTCGATCTCCTTCTCCAGCAGGATCTCCTTGGCGATCTCCTCCGAGAATTCCACGCCCGCACCGTTCTTGCAAACGGCCACGGTGCCCTTGGCGGAGCGGAATGCCACGTCTACCTTGTTGACATCCACGTTCGCGCCGCTGTAGCCGATGGCGCACAGCACACGGCCCCAGTTGGCATCGGCGCCGAACATGGCGGCCTTCAGGAGGCTGGAGCAGATGACGCTCTTTGCCACGGTCTTGGCAGTCTGCTCTGTAGCGGCACCGGTCACCTTACACTCCAACAGCTTGGTGGCGCCCTCGCCGTCACCGGCGATCATGCGGCACAGATACACGGTAACGGTATTCAGCGCCTTCATAAACTCGGCAAAATCCGCACCGTCTGCGGTGATCTCCGCATTCCCTGCCATGCCGTTGGCAAGAATGGTGACCATATCGTTGGTGGAGGTGTCTCCGTCCACGCTGGTCATGTTGAAGGTGCTCTGCACATCGTGCTTCAGCGCCTTTTCCAGCATTTCGGCGGAAATGGCCGCGTCGGTGGTGATAAACACCAGCATGGTCGCCATATTGGGATGGATCATGCCGCTACCCTTGGCGATACCGCCCATGCGGCAGGTCTTGCCGCCCAAGGTAAACTCCACGGCGATCTCCTTTTTCACGGTATCGGTAGTCATAATACCCTCGGCGGCAGCCTCACCGCCGTTTGCCGAAAGCTCCTTTGCCAGCATGGGGATCCCCGCGGCAATGGGCTCGATATTCAGGGGCTGACCGATGACGCCGGTGGAGGCGACCACCACATCCTTTGCGGAAATACTCAGCTCCTTTGCCACCAGCTCGCTCATCTGCTCGGCGATCTCGATGCCGTTTGCGTTGCAGGTGTTGGCGTTGCCGCTGTTGCAGATCACAGCCTGTGCAAAGCCGTCGGCAATGTGATCCTTGGTCACGGTCAGAGGCGCGCCCTTGACCAGATTGGTGGTATAAACGGCCGCGGCATGGGCGCGGACCTCGCTGAGGATCAGCGCGATATCTTTCTTGGTGCGATTTTTACGGATGCCGCAATGGACACCGCTTGCCCTAAAGCCTTTTGCGGCGCAAACGCCGCCGGATACTGTTTTGATGCTCATGTCTGTCTCCTTTATACGTTCAATCCCGTGGCCTCGTCGACCCCCAGGAGAATATTCATGTTCTGAATGGCGGCACCCGATGCGCCCTTGCCCAGATTGTCAAACAAAGCCGTCACCGTGGTCTGCTTTTCGTGACCGCAGACGATGATGCGCATACTGTCCTTGCCCGCAAGCGTGCTGGCGTAGATCACGCTCTCGTCACCGCCCAAGGGGGCCACGGTCACCAGCCTTTGCCCTGCATAATGCTCGCTCAGGCAATTCCACACACGGTCGGCGGCAAAGCCGGGGAGCAGAATGGTGGTTGCCATGCCCTCATAAAAATCACCCAGAATAGGAGAGAACACAGGGGGCTCGGCAAGGCCGCAGATCTTTTTCATCTCGGGAAGGTGCTTGTGCGCGAGAGGCAGGCCGTAGATCCGATGGCTCTCATGCCGGGGGTCGCGGTTTTCATCCTCATACTCGGCAATCAGCGACTTGCCGCCGCCGGAGTAGCCCGTCAGGGAATAGGCGGTCAGCGGAAAATCGGCGGGGACGATCCCCCCTGCCACCAGCGGATAAGCCGATGCGATAAAACCGCTGGCGTGACAGCCGGGGTTGGCAATGCGATGGGAATTCCGAATGGCGGCGCGGTGGGCGTCGGACAGCTCGGGGAAGCCGTAAGCCCAGGCATCGTTGGTACGGTGCGCCGTGGAGGTATCGATGATTCGCACATGCGGATTGTCGCACAGGGAGACCGCCTCGATGGCGGCGGCGTCGGGCAGGCAAAGAAATACGATGTCGGCACTGTTGATGGCCTCCTTGCGCGCGGCGGGATCCTTGCGGACTGCGTCGGGCAAGGTCACCAGATGCAGATCCTCCCGACCCGAAAGCCGCTCGTGAATGCGGAGTCCCGTCGTACCGGCAGAGCCGTCGATAAATACGTTCGTCATGGCTTCAGCTTCTCCTTTACGTATGCGATCTGCGCCCGCACCGATTCACGGGAGGTTCCTCCCTCGGAAATGCGGCGGTTGACACAAGCCTCCAGGTCAATGGCATCGTACAGGCTCTTATCAAACAGCTCACTGTAGGTGCGGTAGGTCTCGAGGGGCAGCTTTTCCAACACAGTCCCCTCCTTGATGCAAAGGGCAACCAGCTGCCCCGAGATCTTGTATGCGGTGCGGAAGGGCATACCCTTCCCCACCAGATAGTCGGCAAGGTCGGTGGCGTTGATAAAGCCGCCGCTGGCCGCTTTTTTCATGTTTTCCGCCTTTACGCTCATGGTAGCCAGCATAGGGGTCAGCACCGCCAGACACATCTTGACGGTATCCACCGCATCAAACAGGCTCTCCTTATCCTCCTGCATATCCTTGTTGTAGGCAAGGGGCAGTCCCTTCAAGGTGGTGAGCAGTGCCATCAGATCGCCGTAAACGCGACCGGTCTTGCCGCGGATCAGCTCTGCCATGTCGGAATTTTTCTTTTGGGGCATGATGGAGGAGCCGGTGGTGTAGGCGTCGGAAAGCTCGATGAAGGCAAATTCCCAGCTGGAATAGAGGATGATCTCCTCGGACATGCGGGAGAGGTGCATCATCAGAATCGAGCAGGCGCTCATGAATTCCAGGCAAAAGTCTCTGTCCGAAACGCCGTCAAGGGAGTTGCGGCAGATCTCGGAAAAGCCCAACCGCTGTGCCTCAAAGCGGCGGTCGGTATTGTAGGTGGTGCCTGCCAGTGCACAGCACCCGATGGGGGAGACATTGGTGCGCTTTCTTGTATCGGCAAAACGGTCGAGATCGCGCAATATCATCATGGCGTAAGCCATCAGCCAATGGCCGAAGGTAATGGGTTGTGCACGCTGCAGATGAGTGTAGCCGGGCATGATGGTACCCTCAAATGCGGCGGCGCGGTCGATGATGACCTCCAGCAGCTCACGAAGCTGAGCCATGATACCGTCGGTCTCCTCCCGCAGATACATCCGCACATCAAGCGCCACCTGATCGTTACGGCTCCTTGCGGTGTGCAGCTTCTTGCCCACATCTCCAAGGCGCGCGGTCAGCTCCTGCTCCACGAACATATGGATATCCTCGGCGGTCATATCGATCTCCAGCTTGCCCGCGTCGATATCGGCCAGGATCCCCGCAAGGCCGTCGATCAGCGTCGCCGCCTCGTCCTCGGTGATGATCCCCTGCTTGGCCAGCATGGCGGCGTGTGCCATACTGCCCGTGATATCCTGCTTGTACATCCTCGAATCGAACCGAATGGAGGAATTGAAGTCGTCGGCCACTTGGTCGGTGTTGCCCGCCGTTCTGCCTGCCCACATTTTTGCCATTGAAATTGTCTCCTTTATGACGGATAGGACTGCCGCACTTGACTTGCATCAAAAGCGGCAGTCCGTATTTGCATTTTGATTATTTCAGCTTGCCCTGATCGGAAAGCGCCTGTACCTGAATCGGCAGACCGAACAGGTTGATAAAGCCGTCGGCATCCTTCTGGTTGTAGTTACTCTCACCGAAGGTGGCGATCTCCTCGCTGTAAAGGGTGTTGGGGCTCCAGACACCAGCGTTGATCATGTTGCCCTTGTAGAGCTTGAGACGAACCTTGCCGCTCACACGCTCCTGAGTCTTGTCCACAAAGGCGGCAAGCGCCTCGCGCAGAGTGGTGAACCACTGACCGTTGTAGACCAGCTCGCCGTAGGTGACAGCCAGCTTCTGCTTCTCGTGCATGGTGTACTTGTCAAGGCAAAGGGTCTCCAGCACACTGTGTGCCTTATAGAGAATGGCTCCGCCGGGGGTCTCGTACACGCCGCGGCACTTCATGCCGACCAGACGGTTCTCGACGATATCCAGAAGGCCGATGCCGTTCTTGCCGCCGATTTTGTTGAGCTCCAGAATGATCTCCTTTGCGGACATCTTCTTGCCGTCCAGGGCCACGGGAACGCCCTTCTCGAAATCCAGCTCGATGTAGGTGGGCACGTCGGGCGCCTTGATGGGAGAAACACCCATCTCAAGGAAGCCCTCCTTCTCGTAAAGGGGCTCGTTACCGGTATCCTCCAGGTCAAGGCCCTCATGGGAAAGATGCCACAGATTCTTATCCTTGGAGTAGTTGGTCTCACGGTTGATCTTCAGGGGCACGTTGTGCGCCTCTGCATAATCGATCTCCTCCTCACGGGACTTAATGCTCCACTCACGCCAGGGGGCGATAATGGGCATATCGGGCGCGAAATGCTTGATGGTCAGCTCAAAGCGAACCTGGTCGTTGCCCTTACCGGTGCAGCCGTGTGCGATGGCGTCGGCGCCCTCCTTGATGGCGATATCCACCAAAGCCTTTGCAATGCAGGGACGGGCGTGGCTGGTGCCAAGGAGGTAATCCTCATAAACGGCGCCCGCCTTGACGCAGGGAATGATGTAGTTGTCAACGTAATCGTCGGTCAGATCCAGTACGTAAAGCTTGGATGCGCCGGTCTTGATTGCCTTTTCCTCCAGACCCTCCAGCTCGTCAGCCTGGCCCACGTTGCCCGAAACGGCAATGACCTCGCAGTTGTTATAGTTCTCTTTCAGCCACGGGATGATGATGGAAGTATCCAGACCGCCCGAGTATGCCAAAACGACTTTTTTGATGTTTTTCTTATCCATGATGTGCCTCCGCGAATAAATATTCATGAGTTTTTGACTACGGGAATTATTATACAGTACTTTCCGTCACTTGTCAAGCCCTTTTTATAAAATAATTTACTGCTTGTTTTTCTTTTGTGAGGATTCACCCGTCAGCTCGCCTTCGAAATGAATATTTTGTTGAATATTTATGTATTTTTATTCGCAATATGAAACATGCCGCAATCTGCCGCAATGCCGGTCCCTCATTTTGCCTTTTGCATTTTGCATTTCGCATTTGACAATCCCCGCCTGCGGTGCTATAATGAGACCGTCGGCCTTTCCTTATTTATAAAGGCCAATTCAGCAAGCAAAGCATAAAAGGAGATCATCATGAAATACAACGCCGATCTATACCCCAAATGCACCGTCCCCGCCGCGGATGTGGCCCGTGTCAAGGGCCTTGGATGCCTGAGGAACAAGTTGACCCCCGATCTCTTCAACTGCCGTGTGGTCACGGGCAACGGCAAGATCACCGCCGACCGGATGATCGCCATTGCAGAAGCGGCAAAGCGCTTTGGCAGCGGTGAGGTCGCCTTCACCACCAGACTCACCGCCGAGATCCAGAACGTTCCTTACGATCGATTGGAGGAGATGTTCGCATTCCTGGCAAAGTACGGTTTGGAGACCGGCGGTACCGGCCCCCGTGTCCGCCCCGTGGTCTCCTGCAAGGGTACCACCTGCGTGTTCGGACTCATCGATACATACGGCCTTTCCCGCAAGATCCATGAGCTTTATTATGTGGGCTACCACAACGTCAAGCTCCCCCACAAGTTCAAGATTGCCGTGGGCGGCTGCGCCAACAATTGCGTCAAGCCCGACCTCAATGACATCGGCATCATCGGTCAGTGGGTTCCCGTGCTGAATGCCGAAAAATGCGTGGGATGCGGCCTGTGCGCTAAGGCCTGTCCCGTAGGCGCCTGCAAAACAGAAAATAAAACATATATACGTATGGAAGAAATCTGCAACCGCTGCGGCAGATGCATCCGTGCCTGCAAGGTGGGCGCTCTGGAATATGAGGGCGGCTATCGGATCACGCTCGGCGGCCGTTGGGGCAAAAAAGTGGCCCGCGGACAGGCCCTTTCCCATCTCTTCCGAACCGAGGAGGAGATCCTCGCTGCCGTGGAAAAAGCCATTCTGCTGTTCCGTGACAAGGGCGTTGCAGGCGAGCGCTTTGCCGATACCGTGAGCCGCATCGGCCTGGAGGAGGCGGAGCGTCTGATCCTTTCCGACGAACTGATCAAGCGAAAGGCAGAGATCCTTGAAAAGGTGCTGTAATTTCCTGTGCCTGCTGCTTGCCTGTCTGTTGCTGTTCATAGCATGCAACAAGAACCCGGGAACAGATCAAAATGATGCAGCACTGTGCTTTCGGGATAGCACGGGGCATACCGTTGAGATCAAAAAAGAGCTCAGAACCGTTGCCGTTCTCTTCTCCTCGCTGGCCGATATCTGGGTGCTCTCCGGCGGCACCGTTACCGTCACCGTAGGCGAGACCGTAGAGCGCGGTATCGTTGCCGCCGACGGTGTTATCTTAGTGGACGCAGGAGCGGGCAAGACCATCGACACCGAGAGCTTGATCGCCGCCGCGCCCGATCTGGTCATCGTCTCGGCAGATATTGCCGCCCAGGTCGAGGTCGCCGCACTTTGTCGGCAGGTGGGGATCCCGGTGGCAGAGTTCCGTGTGGAATCCTTTTCCGACTATCTGACGGTACTGGATACCTGCACCTATCTGTGCGGTAATCCGCTTGCCTATCAGCTCCACGGCACCGATCAAAAGGCCCGTATTGACGGAATTGTGTCACAAAAGCCCTTTAACGGTCAAAAAATTCTGTTCATCCGTGCAGGCTCCTCTGCCCGATCGGTCAAGGCTAAAAACAGCACAGACAATTTTGCCGCCACCATGATCACCGAGCTTGGAGCCGTCAATATCGCCGACAGTGCGCCCGTGCTTCTGGACGGCCTTTCGATGGAGATCATTTTAGAGGAAGACCCCGACTACATCTTCTTCACCGCCATGGGGGACGAGGCCGCCTCCGCAGCCTACGTCACCGAGATGCTCAAGGGCACCGAATGGCAGGCGCTGAGCGCTGTTTCAAGCGGAAATTGGAGCTATTTGCCCAAGGAACTGTTTCATTACAAGCCCTGCGACCGATGGGCGGAGGCCTATGACTATTTAGCCGCATTGGCAGCGTAACCACTGACTTGATTTAAGGCTGCTTCACATTCGGTACGCCTCATCCGTCAGCCTACGGCTGCCACCTTCCCCCACCGGGAAAGGCTTGGGCTTGTGCAATACTTTTACTTGTATTTTCATATAAAATTTGTCTTATGTCCTTCATTCAGTCTGACGAAGCCGAAGCAACGTAAGCCAAGCCATGAAAGGAGCGTGATCGCATGAAAACACAAAGGCGGGATGCCGCGGTTTTCGGCGGTGCGCTCCTTTTGTTGTTTCTTTCGGCCATTCTCTCCCTACGCTTCGGTAGCTCCCACCTGACCACGGCCGAATTTTTCGGCGGCATGCTCGCTCTCGAGGGCTACGGCAAGGCCACCGTCATTCTGCGGGCCATCCGTCTGCCCCGCATGCTGGCGGGACTGTTCGCAGGGGCGGGCCTGGCATTATCCGGCACGCTGCTGCAACGGGCCACCGATAACCCACTGGCCGCCCCCAATATCATCGGCATCAATGCGGGAGCGGGATTTTTTGTGATGCTTTCCCTGTTTTTCTTTCCTGCCGCCTTCTGGCTCCAGCCCTTTGCCGCCTTCGGGGGTGCTATGCTGACCGCCCTGATGATCCTTGCCATATCCCATCGCACGGGGTTGGATAAAACCGCGGTGGTGCTTTGCGGCGTGGCCTTTTCGGCACTCTTCGGAGCGGGCATTTCTTTTTTCTCGGTTCTGAATCAGGACGCTCTCGCCTCCTATACGCAATTTTCCATCGGGGGTCTGCAGGGCGTGACCATGCGAGATCTGTATTTTCCCGTTCCCATTATTCTCCTTTGCTTTATGGGGGCTATTCTCCTTTCCCGCAAGCTGGAGCTCTTTTGTCTTGGCGACAGCCTGGCCAATTCGCTGGGCGTCTCGGTCAGACGGGTGCGCCTCTTGGCGCTGATCTTAGCGGCGGCCTCAGCCGCCGCGGCGGTATCCTTTGCCGGGCTTCTGGGCTTTGTAGGACTCCTGGTTCCCCACACCGCCCGCAAGCTGGTGGGCAACAACACCAAGAAAGAGATCCTGCTGTCCCCGATCTGCGGCGGAATCCTTTTGCTCCTTGCCGACCTTGCGGGCAGGCTCCTTTTCTCTCCCACCGAGGTACCCGTGGGTGTCTTTACCGCCCTTTTGGGCGTCCCCTTCTTTCTTACTCTGCTTGTGGGGAGGAAACGCCATGCTTGAATTCAAAAACGTGACCGTGGGATACGGCAAGCGTCCCCCTGTGCTTCAAAGCATCGGCTTCACCGCAGGGGCGGGGGAGATCACCGTGCTGTTGGGTCAAAACGGGTGCGGAAAAAGCACGCTTTTGCGGGCCGCCATGCAGGAAATACCCTATACGGGTCAGATTTTTTCGGACGAGGGCTCCCTTTCCACCATGCCCCCCGCCCAGCGGGCAAAATGCATCTCTCTCCTGCCCCAGCATCTGCCCGCCCCCGCCGTTTCGGTGCGCGAGGCGGTGGCGCTGGGACTCGCCCCGTGGGTGACGCGGCCGGGGGAGGCCGAATGGCAAAAGGTCGACCAACGGGTAGCGGAATTGGGGCTTTCCTCTCTTGCCGACCGTCCCGTCAACACCCTTTCGGGGGGCGAGAGGCAAAAGGTGTTTTTGGCCATGCTTCTGACGCAAGATACCCCCATCCTGCTTTTGGATGAGCCCACCACTTATATGGATCTTTCCTTTGTTGCCCGTTTCTTTGACATTCTGAAAAAGGAGCGCGCGAGGGGCAAGACCTTCCTTTTGGTCATGCACGATGTCAGCGATGCCCTGTGGCTGGCAGATCGGGTGGTTGTCCTCGCAAAAGGTGCTCTCGCCTTCTGCGGCACCCCTCATGAGGCCTTGGAGCAGTGCATTCCCGAAAAGCAATTCGGATTGACGCGATACACCGCCCAACGGGGTGAGAAAACGGCATACTTCTTTCGGGCAACATAATAAACGGCACACCTGTCGCGGCAGGTGTGCCGTTTTTGTGTAGCGGCTCCCTCAATACTGCTCCAGCAATCTGCGGCGGTAGGCGGCGGGGGTCATGCCCGTTTGCTCCTTGAATACCTTATTGAAATGGGATTGGGAGCAAAAGCCCACCTCCAGCGCGATCTCCAGCATAGACCGCTCTCCTGCCGCGATCAATCTCTTGGCGCAGCGTACCCGCTTGTCAGTGACATAGGCAAAGGGGGTCACTCCTACCTCCCGCAAAAAGACGCTGTGCAGATAATTGGGAGATACGTGCAAGGCGGCGGCCACCGTTTTCAACGAGCAATCCTCTGCATAATGCTCGTTGAAATATTCATAGGCATCGGCGGCCAGCCGATGGATCGGCGTTTTTGCCGTCACATCACCGCTCCCCTGCCACAAACGCCCCAAACGGTACAGAATATCCAGTAACACGGCATTGGCACGCAGGGTGTTCAGATCCTCCCGCTCGGGCACGGTGCCGATCAACAGACTGCACAGCTTCACAAATAATCCCAGCAGCTCCTCCGCCTCAGCTTCATCCTCCATATAAATACAGTCGGGAGCAGTAGCCAGCAATCGGTCGATGTCGCTATCCTTGCGGGGCTGAATACGGATATAGCTGCACCGCACGGGAAAATCGCTGTAGCGCTCCTGCCCCGGCTTGGCGCAAAGCAGCATGCCACGTCGCGCAGGATACGCCGCCCCCGCCACATGGCTGACACCGCCCTCCTTGTGAAACAGCTCCAGCTCGTAATGGATCACCCGCCGCCTCGGGCTTTTCGCCTTATTACCGCGCAACACGGTACTGTCAAACACACCGCATTGCAGCTCTTCTCTTGGCAAAAGCATTGTCGCTCCTCCGAATCGTAAGATTTTGATAAAAAAGAAGTAAAATATTACTATAAATGCAATCTCATCAATGATATAATGACAAAAGTGCAATTCATTATAACGCAATCGAAGGGATTTGTAAAGGAGTTTGTGATGGAAAGATTAAAGCTTGCAGGCAAGCTGCCTGCTTTTGCCGCCAAGGATATCCCCTTCTCCCGTGTGGGAATCGGCTTTGAAAAGCTGGATCGGGATGTATTCGACCCCAACAAGGCCTATGACAAGGTGGCACGGATCGGCGTGAAGAAGATCCGCATCCAGTCGGGCTGGGCCCGCACCGAAAAGCAAGAGGGTGTCTATGATTTTGCCTGGCTGGATGAGATCGTGGACAATCTGCTCTCCCGTGGCCTTGAGCCCTGGATCTGCCTGTGCTATGGCAACCCTGTCTATACCGATCTTGCAAAGCCCGTGTTCGGCGCAGTGGGATGCCCGCCTATCTCGACCGAGCGGGAAATGAGCGCCTGGCTTTCTTATGTCAAGGCCACCGTCACGCATTACAAGGGGCGCGTGAATCTGTTTGAGATATGGAATGAGCCCGATTGCAATTACTCCTGGCGCCATTGCGAAAACGAGGAGATCGACCATCTGCGCAACGCCACCGAGTACGGTGAATTCGCCTGTCGGACCGCCATAGCCATTAAGGAGGCCAACGAAGAAGCCCTTGCCATGGGCTTTGCGCTGGGACATGTGGCGGATCTGGAATACGTCAACCGCGCGCTGGCCACGGGGCTTTACCGGCATTTGGATCTCGTTTCCTTCCACTCCTACACCCCAGATGAGCAAAAACGCCGCCACAATGCCCATCAGTTAAAGCTTCTGATCAATCGCTATAACCCCAAGACCGGGTTGGTGCAGGGCGAGACGGGGGCCCAATCCCGCAGTGACGGCAACGGCGCCATGAAGGGCTTTGCCTGGACGCCCGAAAAGCAGACCAAAGCGCTGCTGCGCGGTCTTGTGGGCGACCTTGCCGAGGGGGTGGTCTTTACCTCCTATTTCTCCACCATGGATATGATCGAGGCGCTGAAGGGGCGCCTTGCCGATAAGGCGACCTATTTGGATTACGGCTATTTCGGCGTGATCGGTGCCGAGTTTGACGAGAACGGTCGCTCCAGCGGTGTGTATAAGGAGAAGCCC
The DNA here is from genome assembly GCA_017451735.1 of Clostridia bacterium. Lineage (GTDB taxonomy): Bacteria > Bacillota > Clostridia > Oscillospirales > CAG-272 > Firm-07. The sequence continues at coordinate 20,317 of JAFTNU010000043.1, read as the reverse complement.
TCCTATTACGCATTGCAAGCGCTAGCCTCCCTGTTTCAAGGGAACTTTGAGCCCTGCGCCATTCCCTATCGCCGCGAGGAGCTGCCCTCGCGACGGGTCAACGGCACCGACTGTGCCGACAAGACCGTGCAGATCGAGGGATTCCGCCTCCACGACGGCACTGAGGCTCTGGTCTACTGGAATGCGGTGGATCTGTTGACCGCCACCTATGAGGGAACGCTCTCTCTGCAGGTCTACGGACAGAAGAGCGACAACATCCGTCTGCTGGATCCAAGGGACGGCAGTCTCTATACTCTGCCCGAAGCCATGCTTGAGGATCTCGGCTGCGGCGGCATACGCCTGAAAAATATTCCCCTGACAGATTGCCCCCTGGTGATCCTGTTTCAATAAAATTCACAAAAACGAGGTAACGCATCATGAAAATCACATGGCTGGGGCAGGCAGGTCTGCTCTTTGAACGGGACGGGATCTCGATCATGATCGATCCCTATTTGTCGGATTCGGTGGTCAAGGTCGAGCCTCAAAACTACCGCCGCGTCCCTGTGGACGAGCGCTTTTATGACATCACCCCCGACATCATGCTGTTCACCCACGATCATCTGGATCACTACGATCCCGAGACCGCCCCCCGCTTTTTTGCCAAAACCGACAAGAAAATGACGGTGCTCTGCCCTGCCTCGGCCTGGAAAAAGGCACGCACCCACGGGAACGGGCACAATTACGTCCGGTTTAACCGCCACACCGAGTGGACGGAATACGGCTTCCGCTTCAAGGCGGTGAAGGCCGAGCACAGCGATGACTTTGCCATCGGCGTGATCATTGAGGATATGGTGGAGAACAAAAAATATTACATTACCGGCGATACCCTGTACAACGCCACCATCTTCGCCGATCTCCCCAAGGATCTTGATGCGGTGTTTTTGCCCATCAACGGGGTTGGAAACAACATGAACGCCGATGACGCTATCCGCTTTGCCAAGGCAACGGGTGCCAAAAAGGCAGTTCCTTTACATGTAGGCATGTTTGACGAAAAAAAGCCGGACATTTTTGCATGCGACAATCGGGTTCTCCCCGAAATTTACAAAGAAATCAAGCTGTGAGGTATCATCATGAAGAAATACGAGGTCAAGGATCACGCCCCCAGTCTGCTCCCCGACGGTTATCATTTTGAACTGGTCTGGTCGGACGAATTTGACGGCGACACCCTGGATACAAGCAAATGGGACTATCGCCTTTGCATGATGGGCAAGCGTCACCCCGCCTGGACCGACAAGGGCGTAAAAATCGAGAACGGGTGTGCGGTTTTCGGCATTTTTGAGGAGAATGGCGAGATCGTCAGCTCCCAGCTGCAGACGGGCTACAACTTCATGGATCAGCCCACGGAAAAGACCACCTTTGGCAAGGATCACCTCCAATGGCAGATCGGTAAGCTCCGCGAGAGCAAATATCTGCACCGCTATGGCTACTATGAGTGCCGCTGCCGCTTGCAGCAGCTCCCCGGCTGGTGGTCTGCCTTCTGGCTCCAGTCCCCTATCATCGGTGCGTCCCTTGATCCTAAGAAAACCGGCTCTGAGGTGGATGTGATGGAATCCTTCAAGCCGGGTGAGGTCAAGCATCACAATGTCTTTACCGGCGGCTACGGTTTGGATATGCAGCACTACAAGGTAGGCGGTGACTTTCAGGTGGACGAAAAGGAGTTTCACACCTTCGGATGCCTGTGGCTCCCCGACAGGTATATATTTTACGTGGACGGCGTAGAGGACGGTGTGATCGACCATATCGTATCCGGCACCGATCAGTTCATTCTGATCTCTACCGAGCCCCGCGGCTACCGTTTTGAGGATCACCGCCCCACCGAGGAGGCAAAGGCCGCCGCAAGGATGGGCGACACCTTTCTTGTGGATCACGTCCGTGTATTTGATATAAAGGAGTAAAAAAATGAAGGTAACCGATGTTAAGGTTTTTGCGGTCGACTGCTTCCGCACCAATTGGATGTTTGTCAAAATTTACACCGATGCGGGTGTAACGGGCGTGGGCGAGGCCACCCTGGAGTACAAGGAAAAGGCTCTGACGGGTGCCGTAGAGCACATCAAAGAGTATCTGGTGGGCAAGAATCCCCTTGATATAGAAAAGCATTATCACGATATCTACCGCGATGCCTACTGGCGGGGCGGCGCGGTGCTCATGTCCGCCCTCTCGGCCGTAGAGATGGCCCTGTGGGATATTCTGGGTAAATCTTTGAACGTGCCCGTCTATCAGCTCCTTGGGGGCAAGGTCAACGAAAAGGTGCGTATTTACGTGAACGGCTGGTTCTCGGGTGCCAGGACCCCCGAGGAGTTTGGCGAAAAAGCAAAAATCGCCGTACAGCGCGGCGTCACCGCCATGAAATGGGATCCCTTTGGCAAATCCTATCTTGAAATTTCCAATCAGGATCTGGATAAGGCACTCCGTTGCGTTGCCGCCGTCCGCGAGGCGGTGGGGGACAAGGTGGATCTGCTCATCGAGGGTCACGGCCGCTTTAACGTGCCCACGGGCATCAAGATTGCCAAGGAGCTGGAGCAGTTCAAGCCCATGCTCTTTGAGGAGCCCGTCCCCCCCGACAACCTGGAGGCTCTGAAGGCCGTACGCGACAAATCTCCCGTGGCCATCTCGGCGGGCGAGCGGCTTTATACCCTGCGCTCCTTCAAGGATCTGTTTGAAATGCGGGCCGCCGACTACATCCAGCCCGATATCAGCCACGCGGGCGGCATCATGGAGCTGAAGAAGATCGCAGCCGCCGCAGAGGCCTACTATATTCCCTTCGCCCCCCACAACCCCTCCGGCCCCGTGGCCAACGCCGCCACCCTTCAGCTGGCCGCCTGCTGCCCCAACTTCTCGATTTTGGAGATCATGTATAGCGATGTGACCTGGCGTGCCGATGTGACCGACGAAAAGCTGGAATACAAGGATGGCTATATCACCATCCCCGACCGCCCCGGACTTGGTATCGAGATCAACGAGGAGGAGTGCCTCAAGCACCCCTATCAGCCCCACACCCTGCGGCACTACACCGGGGCGCTGACCGACATCCGCCCGCCCGAGACTGCGTTCTATTTTTAAAAGGAGCGAATGATGATCTATCATATCAAGGATTTCGGCGCGATTCCCGACGGGAAGACGCTGAACACCCAATCGATCCAAAATGCCATTGATGCCTGCTTCGCCGCCGGCGGCGGCCGGGTGCTTGTAGAGGGCGGCACCTACATGCTCGGTACGGTGGTGCTGCGCTCCAACGTAGAGCTTCATATTGCGGCCAACGCAACACTCCTGGGATCGCCACGGTGCGAGGATTACCCCGAGCGAGCAGATGTAAAGCATGTGAATTCGGGCAAGCTCCCCAGATGGCGAAATGCCTGTTATATCTATTGTGAAGAAAGTGAAAACGTATCCATCACAGGCATGGGAAAGATCGATTGCAACGGCAGAGCCTTCGTCAGAACCGTTGAAAATCCCACTTACTGGACTTACCACCGCATCAAAGCACCCACGCCGCCAAGAGTGGTATTCTTCTCGGGCTGTAAAAATGTCAAGATCACCGACGTCACCATGATCAACCAGCCCGCGGGCTGGTCCTATTGGATCCACGACTGCGATTACGTTGCATTTGACAGAGTCAAGATCTTTGCCGAGGTCGAATACCCCAACAACGACGGTATCCACATCAACAGTTCAAGAAACGTGACCATCTCAAACTGCGACATTACCTGCGGAGACGACAGCATCATCGTACGGGCAAACAACGCTTCCCTTGTCGAAAACAAGGTGTGCGAGCGAGTCACAGTCACAAATTGCAATCTGACCAGTTATTCGGGCGGCATCCGCATCGGGTGGAAGAACGACGGCGTGATCCGTAACTGCACCTTCTCCAATCTTGTGATGACCGACACCTCCATCGGTATTGATATTACCCTGCCGCATTTCACATTCGATCCCGAAAAATTATGGACTGCGGATATGGGCCGAGAATCGACCCTGATTGAAAATATATCCTTTAACAACATCATCATGGACAATGTATACGGCGAGCCTGTGAAGATTCAGATCGCCTCCCATGCGGAAACCAAAGTGGATGCGATCCGAAATCTTTATTTTTCCAACCTTCACGCCAAGGGCCCCCGGGGCCTGCAGTTAAAAGGGCGGGCGGAAAATCATTTGGACAATATCCGCTTTTCTGACTGCACCTTTGAGGTGACGGATTATTCGGCCTTTGGCAACAGAAAATATCACGGTGCGCAGGGAATTGACCAAAGCCACGGCGGCTATCCCAAGCTGATTTTTTGCGATAGAGTTGTATTCGACGGCGTGGAATTTAACGTAAAGCACTGATGACTTTTGTAAAGAGGAACGTTTATGCAAGCACACGTCATTCAAAAAAACGGCCATATGGTCATCGAGATCAACGGCAAGCCATACAGCTTTGCCGCCACGCGATCCTTTCGTCCCGAAGGCCGCATCCTGAAGGATTTCTCTGATCACGGATTGAAATTTTTCAACATTTTTCCCAGCGGAATCATGACTGCCCTGGAAAAGCGGACGGTCCCCTACTCACAATTCGGTCCCGTTTGGGTCGGTGAGGGACAGTACAACTGGGATAATCTCCGTGCCCAATGCCGCGAGGTGTTTGACAACATCGCCCCCGACACCTATGTTTCGGTCAATGTGCACCTCGACCCGCCCGATTGGTTTGTAGCACAGCACCCGAAGCTGGTAGATCATTGGGAACAGATGATACAGAATCTCGGTAGCGAGATCTGGAAAAGTGCCGCCGCCGATTATCTGCGGGCACTCATCGACAAGCTGGACGAGTGGTATCCCGAGCGTGTTTACGCCATCTTTTTGATGTGCGGCGGCACCACCGAATGGTATTCTTACCACATTGACAAGATTATTGACGCCCCCACCGAGGTACAAAAGCAGGCATATCAAGATTTTTGTAAGGACCAAAGGGCTGAAATTCCGTCACGAGAGGTGCTACATGCCGCCACAGACGGCGTGATCCGCAGTCGGCAAAAAAACGCCGAAGCCATCCGCTATTGGGAGTTTACCAACGAGATCGTTACCGACACCATTCTGTATTTTGCAAAAATTGCCAAGGAGCACACCGGCGGCACACGGTTGGTTGGGCTATTTTCGGGGCACATTTACGGACAAAATCTGGATTTTGCCGTGCAGACCTCCTACAATCGGCTGGACAAGCTACTGAACAGTCCCGATATTGATATGCTGTTTTGCCCCGCCTCCTATCTGTTCCGCAAATTGGACTCCACCAGCGGCATCCGCGTGCCCGTGGATTCCATCACCTGCCACGGCAAGCTCTTTTCCCACGAGATCGACAGCTCCACACATCTGCTGAAAAGATCCACCGAGGCGGCTGCCGTTTCGCACGCCGTGGGTCGGGACGAGACCTTTACCTGCTCCGACGATACCATATCTTATATCCGCCGCGAGGTGGGAATGATCCTTGCCAAGGGGCAAGGGTACTGGTGGTTCGACATGTTTTCGGGCTATTATGACGATCCCGTGCTGATGAACGAGATCAAGCGTCTGCATCAAATACAGGAGCAGGTCTTGGGGCTCCCCTCCCGATCGGTCAGCGAGGTCACACAAATGCTGGATACCGACTCGAATTACTTATTGAAAACCAACACCTATTACCCCATGACCGAGCACCAAACCGCTGCATTGAACGCCACCGGTGCCCCTTGGGACATGAATATGACCTTTGATTTTGAATGCGAGGGCTTTGACGAGAATCAATACAAGCTTTATTTCTTCCCTGCTCTGTTTGCACCGAGCAAGGCGGTCTGCGACAGGATCGCCGCCTTGCGCCAAAAGGGTAAAAATATGCTCTACTGCCACGCACCCTTTTACGCACTTGGTGATACACTTTCCACCGCAAACATGGAAGCGCACACGGGTATTCGCTTTGAACAGTGCGAGCTGACCGATAATACGGTGCGGCTTTGCTTCCCCGGTGCCGAGCAGGTGACCTTTGCCCTTACCAATCAGACCGTTAAGGGAGACATCTGGCATCACAAGGGCTGTGAGCAGATCAAGCCCATCTTCTCCCCCACAAACCTTGATGTTGTGTTGGGACGATTCGCAGAAAACGGCAAGCCTGCCTGCGGATTCAAATTCCGCCCCGACGGCGGATTTGACGCCTTCTCTGCCTGTGCACCGATGCCCGTAGAGCTGATACGGGAATTTTATCGCTATGCCCACGTCTTTTTCTACGCAGACCGCCCGATGCCCGTCTACACAAGCAGTAGCTTTGCCTGCCTTTACAGCTTTGAGGGCGGCGAGGTGACCCTGTACCGCCCCGAGCCCTCGGTGCTGACCGATTGCTTTACCAAAGAGCGGCTGCAGGTAGACCGCAAAGGCACCAAGGTACATTTTGCCCCCCACGAAGTAAAATTCTTTACCGTTCATCCCCAAAAAGAAGGAGAAATACGATGAAAAAAACCGCACTGATTACGGGCGCCTGCATTAATACGGGCGTTGCCATTGTAGAGAAATTCGCCAATGAGGGATGGGATGTGATCTTTACGGGTCGGGACGAAGAAAAGGTACGGCAGGCAGAGACCGCCTACCGCACCAAGTTCCCGACCGTGAATATCACGGGCTTTGCCATCGATTCGCTGATCGACGAGCGTACCGTGGATGAAAAATCCGTGGACGAATTATTCAAAAGTCTTGACCGTATGGGCGTTTTTGTGAACACACTGGTGCTCAATGCCGCAAATCAGGGATTGAATATGGAGATCTTCAAAAGCCCTCTGACCGATCTGATGAAGGTCATCAACACCAACGTTGTGTGGAACTATTGCCTTTGCGAGCACGCGGCCGCGCGCATGAAGGAAAAAGGGGGCGGCAGCATCGTGTTTCTCAACTCCAACACCGCCTACCGTGCCATCCCCGACCGCATCGCGTATGTCACCTCCAAGGGTGGCCAGCTGGGGCTGATGCGAGCTCTTGCCCTGGATCTTGGTAAGTACAATATCCGGGTAAATGCGGTGCTCCCGGGTATGATCCGCACCGAGCGCTGGAAAACCAACCCCGATTTTTACAAAACGGTTCCCTCCCGCTACACACCCATCGGCGATGTTGCCGACGGCGCGGACATTGCAGATGCCGTTTACTACTTCGCCGCCCACGCAAGGAACACCACAGGCGCCGAGCTGGTGGTGGACGGCGGCAACACCATACAGCTGTACCCCATCATTCCCGAATGATCAAAAGGCGCTTTTGCCACAGGATGCGCTGAAGTATCGTCTTGACAATTCCTGCCGTTTGTGGTATGATAATAGCCAACGCGGGCGTTCGCGGTCATTCCGCCACGCCCACAACGCGGGCGTGGCGGAATTGGCAGACGCGCCGGATTTAGGATCCGGTGGTTATCCGTGCAGGTTCAAGTCCTGTCGCCCGTACCAAAAAGGGAGCACCTTCAGGTGCTCCCTTTTTGGTACGGGCGATGGTTGCGCGAACCTGCCCACGCATAGCGTGGTAGCAGGTGAAGCTGCATCGCAGCTTCAGCGCAAGTCCGTAGGACTTGTGCAACAAGTAGGCGGCTTGCCGCCGTCTGTCGCCCGTTTTTATGCCTCTCGCTTTTGCTGCGGGCGATGATGCGAAGCCGCTCACGGGTCTGCACACGAAACTTTTGTAGCTTTTCTCTTTACAAATCCACCGTGAAATGGTATAATGGAGAGTAGAATATAAATTGGAGGAATTTGCCATGTCGAATATTTGTCACAACATCAAAGAACTGGTCTCCTATGCCGTTGGTTGCGGCCTGATCGAGGAGGCCGACCGCGCCTATGCCACCAATAACCTGCTCACCGCGCTGAAGCTTTCCGATTACGTTGACGATGGTACCGCTGTTGCAGGTCGCCCCTTGGAGGAGATCCTGCGCGATCTGCTGGATTACGCCTTTGAAAACGGCTTGATCGAAAGCAACTCGGTGGTCTACCGCGATCTGTTTGACACCGCTCTGATGGGTTGCCTGACACCTCGCCCCTCGGAGGTCATTGCCAAATTCCACGCCCTTTACAAGGAGAGCCCCGTCAAGGCCACCGATTATTTCTATAACCTTGCCCGCAACTCCGACTACATTCGCTCCTACCGTGTCAAGAAGGACCTGAAGTGGGTCTACAACGACGCAGAGTACGGCGACATTGACATCACCGTCAACCTTTCCAAGCCCGAAAACGACCCTAAGGCCATTGCCGCCGCCAAGCTCCTGCCCCCCAAGAGCTATCCCAAGTGCCTGCTCTGCCACGATAACGAGGGCTACGCCGGCACCCTCTCTCACCCCGCCCGTCAGACCCTGCGCCAGATCCCCATGGAAATGGCCGGTCAGGACTGGTTCCTCCAGTACTCCCCCTACGTGTATTACAACGAGCACTGCATTGCGCTGTCTGCGGCACATACACCTATGAAGATCGACCGCTCCTCTTTTGTGAAGCTCCTGGATTTTGTGGATCTCTTCCCCCACTATTTCCTTGGCTCCAACGCCGATCTGCCTATCGTTGGCGGTTCGATCCTTTCCCATGACCATATGCAGGGCGGCCACTACACCTTTGCGATGGAAAAGGCCCCCGTGGAGCAGAAGCTGACCTTCAAGGGCTTTGAGGAGATCGATGCCGGCATCGTCCGCTGGCCGATGTCGGTCATCCGCATTTCGGGCACCGACAAGGCACGCCTTGTTGAGCTTGCCGACAAGATCCTGATCGCTTGGCGCGGCTACACCGACGAGGCCGCCTTCGTCTATGCCGAGACCGATGGCGAGCCCCACAATACCATCACTCCCATTGGCCGTATGCGTGACGGCAAGTTCGAGCTGGATCTGGTACTGCGCAATAACATCACCACCGAGGAGCATCCTCTGGGTGTTTACCACCCCCACGCCGAGCTCCACAATATCAAAAAAGAAAACATCGGCCTCATCGAGGTTATGGGCCTTGCGGTGTTGCCCGCACGTCTGAAGGACGAGATCGAAACCATGTGTGCCGCCATTCTGGCAGGTCGCGACTTTGCCGAGGACGAAAGCATTGCCAAGCACAAGGATTGGTTCTTGAAATTCAAGGATAACTACGTATTTACCCCCGAAACGGTACGAGAAATCGTTGAAAAAGAGATCGGCGCCACCTTCGTGAGGGTGCTGACCGATGCAGGCGTTTACAAGCGCGACGAGCAGGGTCGCGCCGCCTTCAACCGCTTCGTTGATGCCGTCAACAAAACTTAAAAATATCAAAAAAATCGCATAACGTGTGCGCTTTTTCGTGACAAACGGGCCGACCGCCCAGTCGGTCGGTCCGTTTTTGAAAGGAGCTAACATCATGCTTTCAAAGCTGCAGGAGTGTCTGGAAAACAGACAGGATACCGGCTATATTCTCCCCTTCCTCTGGCTCCACGGAGAGAGCCACGAGCTCTTGCGCGAGGAGATCCTTGCCATCAAAGCAAGCGGCATCAATGAATTTTGCGCCGAGAGCCGTCCCTACGAGGATTTTTGCAAGGATGTCTGGTGGGAGGACTTCGGCTTTATTTTAAAGACCGCCCGTGAGCTTGGTATGCGGGTATGGCTGCTGGACGACCGCAAGTTTCCGACAGGCTATGCCAACGGCTATCTGGAGGCACCCGAACAGGTCCATTTGCGCAAAAAGCAGATACGCGAGCGGCAAAGTGAGGTCATCGGCCCCATGCGTGGGGTCAAGATCCACGCCGCCGATTGGCTCCGCCCCGAGCACGGCGAGCGTCTGCACAGCGTGATCGCCTACCGCCATACCGACGGGGGCGAGGGGCTGGACTCCGCCTCGGCCATAGACCTGACCGACACCCTGCAGGACGGCTCAGTCTATTTTGACGCGCCCGACGGCGTATGGCGGATCTGCGTGACCATCGAAACCGATGCCAACGCGCCCGATGGCAGATTTCAATATTACATTGATATGCTGAACCCCGACTCCTGCCACGCCATGATCGATGCGGTCTATCAACCTCATTTTGATCATTTCGCTGACTATTTCGGCAATACCTTCCGCGGCTTTTTCTCGGACGAGCCCGGTTTTCTCAATCGGCTTGGCAGCTATCAAAGCAAGACCGGTATTATGTTTGAAAATCTGCCCTGGCGAGCAGATCTCCCCGCGCTGATGGCCGAAAGCGCCGGTATGAGCGAGGCCGAGATGCGCCTCTTGCTCCCCGCCCTATGGGAAGAGCTTGGCGATGCCACCACCTGCGTGCGCACCCACTATATGGAGGTACTCACGCAGCTCTACCGCAAGAACTTCAGCTATCTGCTTGGCGACTGGTGCCGCGATCACGGCGTGCTGTATATCGGCCACGTCATCGAGGATCAGGGTGCTCACATGCACCTTGGCTATGGTGCCGGCCACTACTTCCGCGCCCTGGACGGGCAGGATATGGCGGGCATAGACATCGTGCTGCATCAGGACATTCCCGGTCTCTCGGACCACACCCACCGTGCAAGTCTGGTGGAGGGTGGCCTCGCCGAGCCCGCCTTTTTCCGCTACACTCTGCCGAAATTGGCCGCATCCCATTCCCACATTCAGCCCCTGAAAAGGGGACGGGCTATGTGCGAGATCTTCGGTGCCTTCGGTTGGGCCGCGGGCCTGCCCTTTATGAAGGGACTTGCCGACATTATGCTGTGCAGCGGCATCAACCATTTCGTGCCTCACGCCTTTTCGCCCAAACGTGAGGATCCCGACTGCCCACCCCACTTCTACAACGGCGGTAAAAACGTCCAATTTCCTCTGTTTGGTGGTCTGATGGGCTATATGGAGCGCTGTACCCACCTGCTGTACGGCGGCATTCATCGCGCCGACGTGGCGGTCTACTACAATGCCGAGGGTGATTGGAGCACTGCTGACTACCGTGTGTTCCACAAGATCTGCCAGGTTCTGACCCGCGATCTGATCGACTTTGATATTCTCCCCTTTGATACCCTGCGGGACTGCGCCGCAGCCGATGGACACATTCGGTTGAACGGCGAGAGCTACGGTGCCCTGATCGTGTCGGGCAGTAAGGTTCTGCCCAATGACCGCCTGGAATGCTTTGCCGCTCTTGCCCGCGCAGGGGTCCCCGTGATCTTTACCGATCTGCTCCCCTGTCGCAGTGCCGAGGGACGGGATGTGACTCACCTGCTTTCCTGCTTCGAGCTGCTCCCCTTGGAGAGCCTGACCGCCACCCTGCGTGCGCGCGGCCTCTGCCACGTGAGCGGCGAGGGACAGGGCCTCACACACCTGCGCTTCTACCACGTTACGCAGGAGGGCTGTGAGATTTATGCCTTCTCCAACGAGGACATCCGTCACAACGTAGATGCCCTGCTGACTCTGCCGCAATCGGGCGAATGTCTTATATACGATCCCTTCCAAAACCGCCTTTATAAGAGCAACGCCCCTGAGGGCAAGCTGCGCTTAAAGCTGGAAAAGGCCAACCTGTTGATGGTGGTTTTTGACCAAAAATCGCACAACGGTATCGAAAAATTCCGACACGAGGCTGAGCGCCTGCCATTGGAGCTCCGCTTTGACATTACCGTGCGTGACGAAAACGCCAATGGTTTTTCGCCCTTTGCCTCAGGCTCTCCCCTCTTTGACATTTCAGCCCCCGACCGTCTGCCGCACTTCAGCGGAGAGATCCGTTACAAGACTCGCTTTGGAGCAAAGGAAGGCTTCACGGTGCTGGATCTTGGCGAGGTAGGTGAAACCGCCGAGGTTTGGCTCAACGGCAAATATCTGGGCGCCCGCATCAATGCGCCCTACAAATTCTCTCTGCGCGATGCACTCCGCGAGGGCGAAAACGAGCTGGAGGTGTTGGTGCGTGCCAATATGGGCCACCGCCGCCGTGACAAGCTCTCCCGCTTTATCCAGATTCCGCCCAGCGGTATCCTGGGCGACATTGCCCTTTGCCGCTACGAAGATCTGTACTGATTAAAAAGCCTGCCGCTTGTAAAAGCGGCAGGCTTTTTTCAGTTGACAAAATCCATAATATCCAGCCCCATCATAGGGAACAGATGGGTCAGCAGTAAACGGGATTTCATATAGGGATGGTAGCGCAGGCCCTGCTCCAGCAGCGCCGCATCTACGTGAACGTCCGCAGGCTCGGTGACGGCACCTGCGCGGTGCATCAGGTCAAGCAGCTCGGCATCGTCGGGCAAGAAATCCAATGCAATGGCACGAATCTCGGGCCATTTTTCTGCAAGCAGCGCAGGATCCACCTTGTCGGGAAAGGCAAAGGCGTTGATCTTTTCTACATCAGGAATCTGTGCGGGGGTAAAGGCGGCATAGACACGCTCGCGGTCGATCACGACCGGCTTTGGTGTGATTTTCTCGACCCGTTTGGCCACATTTTTATAAATACGATTCATCAGAACGGTTGCGACGCCCACCTTTTTGCCGTGAAACTCAGGCCAGAGTCCGCGAGAGAGCTTGTGACATTCCCAATAGTGAGAAACGGCGTGCTCGGCGCCCGAGGCAGGGCGGGAGGAAGCCGCCAGCTTCATAGCAAGCCCCGACAGCACCAACGACTCCATAATGGAGCCTGCTGCCTCTTCATCCTCACCCGTCACCTTATCAGCAAGGGAAAGCATACGCCGCACGCTCTCCATGGTGAGATCGGCAATAGCTGCGCAATAATGCTCGCCCAGCAGCAAATTGGCTACGCGCCAATCAAAGATGCCCAAATACTTAGCCACCATATCCCCAAATCCCGCCGCCTTCAGCTCCGTCGGTGCCTTTGCCAAAATCGCCGTATCGGCCAGAATGACATCGGGCTGCACGCCCTTCCAAGAGGTCTTGAAATTGTTTTCAATGATGGGCGCCAGGTCTGCGGCAAAGCCGTCCATAGAGGGAGCTGTCGCAAAAATTGCGAACCGTAGGCCTGTTTTTTGTGCCGCCACGCGACAAATGTCGTTCAGCGAACCTGTGCCGACCGACAAAATGCCGTCCACGTCTCCGCACAGCGCCAGCACCTCGGCGACCCCCTCGGCACGGGCATACAACAGGTTGGAGTGGATCAGCTTTTTCAGCTCAAAGCCACTTGCAGCAAGAGAGTCAAACACCGCACGAGCCACTCTTGCGGTATTGTCGTCCGCCACCACAAGCAATCGCTTGCCGAAGCCCGCATCGGATAAAATGGCACCCGTACGTGCGGCAACGCCCCGACCGATCTCCACCACCTTGGTGTCCACCGTGTGCTCCCTGCCACAGGGGCAGTGCTCCAAACGCTTTAAAATTCCTTGCAGATCCATGGCAAAAGCCCTCCTTTTTTCGATACTATTATTGTACCGCAAAAGGGAGAGCTTGTAAATACCATTTTAAATTTTTAAAGCATGATCCAAAGTCCAAGCAAGGTGGCAAGCAAAGTAGGAATCGAAACAGCTGCACCGTACAGCACAAAGCGTCCAAAAGAAAATTTGACCTTGTGTTGCTTGAGCAGGGTCATCCACATAATGCCCGCCAGTGCGCCCATGGGTGTAAAGAAAGCGCCCACATTAGAGCCCACCACTGCCGCATACAAGGCAGGGAGAGAAGCGGAGCCGCCTGCTGTAACCACAGTGGAATACAGCACGCTCATGGGGATGTTGTTCAGCAGGTTGGCGGCAAAGAACGAGGAGATGCCGCAAGCGAATATCTCACCCCGTCCGAGGACTAATTTACCGAGCAGATCGGTTGCGCCCACGTCGGAAAGTGCCATGACCAACACAAACATAGAGAGCACAAAGGGGATCACATCAAAGGGGGCACGACGGATACTGTGGGTCACAAGAGACAAACCGCGGTGACGCCAAAGCAGCTCGGGGATGGCGGCAGCATACAGCAAAAGGCAGGCCACTGCCGCGATCACCCACATGGGAAAATTCAGATAAGAGGAAAGCGCCAAAAAAACAATACAGCCGCCAAGAGAAGCAAGCCCCAGTGTAACCGTCACGGGGTCGGCGATGTGCACCTCTTCGGTGCTCCCCGCCATAGGCTCTTTTAATTTGCGTACGAACAGTAGCCACAAAATGCCGAGCGACACAAGTCCGCCAAACACAGTGGGTAACACCATCACCTTGAGATAGGCAGCGAAATCAATACCGTTGCCCGCCGCCAGATAAATATTGGTGGGGTTGCCAATGATCAGTGCCATACTCCAGGTATTGGCCGCCACAAATTCGGCAATTAGGTAGGGAATGGGGTCGATTTTCGCGTTTTTTGCAAAGTAACAAATAAAGGGCGTAAAGGTCAGCACCACAATATCGTTGGAGGTAAAGACCGTCAACACCGATACCGCCAGATACAGCATCAAAAACAGCTTTTTCTGACTGTTGCCCGCGTGGCGCAAAACCTTTCCCGCCAAGAACCGAAAGAATCCGGCTTCATCCAAGAACACCGACATCAGCGTCATAGAGAAAAACAAGATCAGAATTTTGATGGGATTGACAGCGCTGTCGGCAAGCAATCCGTCCACAGCACGCGAGACCGAGATCTGACCGGTAAACAGTAAAATCAACGCACCGGCCAAGGGTGCCACCCAATAGATGCGCACCGAAAGATGCTTGGGGTGCAACAAGGGCTCAAACAGTGCCAAGGCCGCTGTGGCCAACACCGTTAGCAATGAAAGTGATACAACAGCTGCCATAAGATCTCCTGTCCTTTAAAGCTTCGCGGCCAAGGCCACCCCATCAATATAGCACAACTGCGCATAGAATGCAAGTGCTTTTTCGATTTTTTACGGCATTTCTTGAAAGTTTAGCTTAACGCGGGGGCGCGGTAGAGCCGTTCAAAGCAGTCGTTTCCTTCCCCCATCTCGAAAGCAACGCCGCGGATGTGCAAAAAGCGGCGCAAGGGCGCTGTATAAGAGGAAAGAGGACGATCCAACGCATCGTCACTATGCGCCGCCACCAAAAGCTCTCCATTCTGTCGCCCCGTCACCAAAAGAGTATGATAATACTCCCCTTCTCCTCTCCCCAACTGCACCACATCCCCGGGCAACAGCTCTGCCTCGTTGGCTTCGCGACCAAAGGGACCGATGCCGCCGTTGGCGGCCACAAAATCGGGAGCCCCCGTAAAAAAGCTCCAAAAGGCCTCTACCCCCGTCCAAGCCGGGGCGCGGTCTGCGGTAGATCGAAAGTACCAGCCAAAATCGGGTGTGAAATTCATCACACAGCTCCCTGCCAGTACACATTGAGAGACAAAGTTGGTGCAATCCCCACCAATGCCCGTAAAATCATAGAACAGCGCACTGCGGGCAAAAGCCCACCGCCGCGCGTATTCCACCGCCCGTTGTCGCAAATATTCCTTGATCGCAATCATATCCATCACCTCAAGGCCAGTTTATGCACTCTGTCGCCCGTCTGTGTCGATTACAACAGAAAAATGATCCGCCCGTCAAACGCGTGGTTTTCGTTTTACAACAAAAACCGCATAGACACCGTAGTGTCTATGCGGTTTTATATTTTCGGTTGATTAAGCCGTAGGAAGCATACCCTCGGGAAGCTGATCTATGGGGAGATCCTCGGGCAACTTATCCTTCAGCGCCTCCAGGTTCTCGGCCGTTGCAAAGCGATCAATGAGACGGTCCACAATCTCCTCAGAGGTCAGCGTCTTGAGCTCCTCGGGAGTAAAGGTCTCAGAAAGACCGTTTGCAATGATCTCGGCAGCAGATTCGGTGATCTCCACCTCGCTGTCGGCAAAGATCTCGTTCAGCTCGGTATGGAGCTGGTTCACGTCAATGGTACCCTCCTCGGTCACGCTACCCTGCAGAGCCTCAGACATATCATCCATCAGCTCACCACAGGTCTCACGGTATTCCTCGGGCAGACCCAACTGGCCGATCAAAATGTTCATACCCACGTCAGCAATCGCCGTAGTTACAGGTGCCATACGCTCGTTGGAGTTGATCAGCCCCATAGCCTCCTTCAAAAAGCCGCTGGTGGTCATCTTTTCGGCAAAGGCGTTGCCGCCGCCACTGCCTTCGGCAAACAGCGAGAACATATCGTGCTTCACCAGCAGATCAAACATATCGGCAAAAAAGCCAAGATCACGCTGGAACAACTCGGGGGTGGTGGTGGAGAATACACGCAAAAGACCGTTGAACATCATTTGCGCGTTGGCATCGCCCATTTCGGGGGCCTCAATACCAAAGAAAGGCTTGCCCTCCAACCAAGCGTTGGAAAGACCGTTCAAGGTGTTGCCGCCAAGGTAGGTCATAATGCGGGATTCACCGATCTTATTGATCATATTGTGCACCGCAACAGACTCCTCACTGCCATACTGATCCACAGGCTTTTCGGCAAGCTTGCCTGCCTCATTCACCATACCGACAATGGCAAACCATTCGGTTTCCAGCTTGGTCTCCTGACCGTTCCACTCAGCAGAGGTCAAGTTGTGGAACAGGGTATCGCCAAGAACGCTGTATGCCTGCTTGGCGACAGGGGTATTGGCGGCAGGCTTGAGGAAAGAATCGTTATACTGGGTGAGCTGGCTGGTCGCCTGGGTCTCACCGCCCTCAGCCACGATGGTAGAGGATTCCAGTGCACTTGCCGTGCGGCTGATAAAATCGGTGTAACCGATCACAGGGGTGGCAAAGATCACAAGACCCACAAGGCCAATGGCAAGGCCGATACCGGCGCCGCCAAGGAGCGAGCCGATCTTTCCGGGGCCGCGCAGACGCATGACCTTACGGAGCAGAACGTACAGAAGGAAGGTCAACATCTTGAGGATCATGTAACACACAAGGAACAAGATGGGCGCCGCCAGCATCTGCGCCAATGCGCGAATCAACGCGGGCATTTCAGGATTGGTCTGCACAAACTCAGCCAGTGTTTCGTTTGAAGAAATAAAGTCCTCCAGCATAGGCACAAAAAGTCCCGCGAGAGAGGAAGAAAGTCCCTTTGCAATAAAATACGCACCAAACGCCGCACCAATGATCAAAAGCAAACGCAATGTGCTGCGGCCTACGCCGCGCAGTGCACCGATAGCGATATTGACCACCAAGATCAAAATCGACAAAATTACCAATATGGCTTGCACCTGTTGTCAACTCCTTTTCTATGTTATGCGCCCAATAAGAAAGGGACGCTCATTTTCATTATAACCTTTTTGTTGCTTTTTGTCAAGAGTGGTTCAAAAAAACAGTTTTTCCGCTTTTTGCCGATGCATAAACGGCCTCAATGATGGCAAGGCTCTTCATCGCCTCAAGGGGTAGGACCTCGGGATCGCGCCCATCCCGCACGGCAAGGATCATATCCTCCACCACGTGACGGTGCCCATAAAGCTCACCTGCGGTAGCTGCCTTGCGATTGCCACCACCAAAGTGCTCCAGCATCCATTCTTCTTCCTCGTCCTCATCCATCTCGTCCACAGGCTCCGACATTTTCCACAGCTTCAGCCGATCTGCATCGGCTTCGATGCTACCTGCCGTACCGTACAACGCGATCTCGGTGGCAATGCCGGGATAGGCACAGGTGGTGCTGACAAAGGTTGCCATAGCACCGCTTGCAAAGCGCAGGGTGCTGACCGTGGTATCCTCCGCCTCGATATCATGCCCTGCCACCGTCATAGCAGAGGAGACCGAGACCACGTCACCCATGAGCCATTGCATGAGATCCACAGTGTGAGAGGATTGGTTGATCAGCGATCCGCCGCCGTCCTTTTCCCAAGTGCCGCGCCAACCGCCGCGATCGTAATAGGACTGCTCACGATACCATTTGACCGCAAAGGTGCCCAAAAAGATCCTTCCAAGCCGCCCATCCGCTACCGCTTTTTTAATAGGATACATATTCAGGTTATAGCGATTCTGCAGCACCACGCCGCACCGCTTACCGGTGCGCAAGCGGGCTTGCTCTATGGCCATAGCACGTGCACAGGTGATATCCACCGGCTTTTCCACCAACACGTGCTTGCCTGCCTCCATGGCCTGCACGGCATAGTCGGCGTGCAGGTAGCTTGGCAGACAAATGCTGATAATATCTACAGACGGATCAAGAAACAGCTGTTTTGCATCGGTATAACAAGTTACATCCGGATACAGCTTTTTGGCCTTTTCCAAACGCTTTTCGTCGATATCTCAAACCGCCACCAACGTAGCGTTCTCAGAAGCGGCCGCCGCTTCGGCATGCGCCATGCCGATGCCAAGCCCCAATACCGCATATCCGATCTTTTTGTTTTCCATATTCCTTTAACCTCGTTTCCGTTTGGCGGCCATCACCGCCATTTTTTCACACAATTCAGAGAAAGAAAGCCCCACAGCTTGCGCCGCCAAAGGGAACAAGCTGGTGGCAGTCATACCCGGCAAGGTATTGGCCTCCAAAAAATGAGGCACACCGTCACCGTCCTCCCGAAAATCAATACGGGCATAATCCCGCAGCTCCAAAGCCTCAAAGGCGCGCAACGCCATTTCCTGTAAGGCATGCGTACGCGACTCACTCAGTGGAGCAGGACAAAGCTCCTCGCTTGCCCCCGCCGTATACTTGCGGCGATAGTCATAGGGACCGCCACGGGGACGGATCTCCACCACGGGAAGTGCCTTTGTTCCGAGTATTCCAACGGTAAATTCTCGCCCCGGAAGATAGGTTTCACACAATACCCCCTCGAACGGGGCGACTTTTTGCCAATCCTCTACACCTTTGATCACGCGCAGTCCGATGCTGGAGCCACCCGTTCGCGGCTTGATCACACATGGGTATGGCAAGGGACATTGTGCGGCTTTTTTTCGTAAGATCATTCCCTTCGCCACAGGAACGCCGCGCTCGGCCACCAGCCGCTTGGCCACATCCTTGGCCATGGCCATAGCGGCCCCCACCGGGCAGGAGCCGGTATAATGCAGGATACCGCAGGATGTAAGCCGCGCCTGCAAGCAACCGTTTTCGCCCTCGCCACCGTGAAACGCCAGAAAAAGCGCATCTGCCTCAGCCGCCCGCCGCAACACCTCCACGGGGAGTGCGCCCCCCGTATGATCATATCGCTGTACGCGGTGTCCGCGCTCGGCCAATGCTATGGAGACCCGCATCCCCGAACGCAAGGAGACCTCGCGCTCGTCGCTGTCGCCACCGTATAAAACCATGATCTGCATATCACTACCTCCGTTACAGAAATCTATAACAAGGATATGCGCAGACCCCTTGGTTTTTGCCTTATCTCAGGTAAACCACCCGATCGTTTCCGCCGTAATCCCGAAAAACCTCGGCCGAAAGCCCCAAAGCCGCTCCAAGCTCAGACAGTGCCGTCGCCTGATCGTAACCGATCTCAAAAAGGAAAAATCCGTCAGGCACCAACAAATGTCTCCAATTCTGCAAAATCGAACGGTAAAAATCCAGGCCATCCGCACCGCCGCACAGTGCCGCTTGAGGCTCAAAGTGCACCTCGCGCTGTAGCGTTGGTACCACGGCATTTTGGATATAGGGTGGATTGGAAAGAATGGCACCAAACTTCCCCAGATCCTTCGGCGGAGCCTGTAACACATCCGCCTTCAAAAAAGTCAACCGATCGGCCACGCCGTTACGCTTTGCGTTGCGCTGTGCCAGTGCCAACGTAGGATCAAACAAATCCACAGCAACTGCTGTCGTGTCGGGTCGAGCACACAGGGTGGAGATGGCCACACAGCCACTCCCTGTGCAAAGATCCAGAAAAGTGGCTCCTTCGGGCAAACGCTTGATGGCTTGCTCTACCAAATGCTCGGTATCGGGACGTGGAATCAGGCAATCTTCACTGACCTCATAGGTCTCGCGGTAAAAATCCCATTCGCCCAAAATATATTGCACGGGGTATCCACTTTCGCGCCGCAGAACAACATCATGCGGTACCCCGCCCGGCCATTTTTCGCACAGCAATCTCGCCTCAAAAGCAGCATTTTCAATGCCGGCGGCGGCCAAACGGCAACAGAGCTCCTGCTCCTGCATGTCTACCCCTCCTTTTTTCAAATAATTTTGTAAATTTACGGTTCAGCTATTGCTTTTTCAAAATTTTATGATACAATAAATATATAGCAGGTGAGATGCCGCGCATCTGCCTGAGTGTCTCGCACCGCGAGAGGAACGGAGGTATTTCTCATGAAAGAAAAGAACAATTACGGAAAAATCGTTGCCATCACCTTGGCTGTGATCTCTGCCGCAAGTGCTATCGCCTATGTGATCTATCGCTTGTGCCGCAGCTTCTTTACCTTCTGCGACGCGTACCGTGCAGACGAGATCGACGACATTGATTTTGACTTTGACGAGCTGGACGACGACGTTGATGAAGATTTTCTGGTTACTGACGACGAGGAAGAAGTAGCTGAAGAGGAG
>JAFTNU010000042.1 GCA_017451735.1 Clostridia bacterium | reverse complement strand
GGTGGTCATGATGCCGGACTGGATAGCGGCGTAGTCGTTGAGGGCCTTAGCCATGGGAGCCAGGCAGTTGGTGGTGCAGGAAGCGGCAGAGATGATCTGGTCTTCCTTGGTCAGGTTCTTGTGGTTTACGTTGTAAACGATGGTCTTGAGATCGTTGCCTGCGGGAGCAGAGATAACGACCTTCTTGGCGCCTGCCTGGATGTGAGCCATGGACTTCTCCTTAGAGGTGTAGAAGCCGGTGCACTCCAGAACAACGTCAACGCCCAGCTTGCCCCAAGGGCAGTCAGCAGCGTTCTTCTCGGCGTAGATGGTGATCTCCTTGCCGTCAACGATGATGGAATTCTCGGTAGACTCAACAGTGTGAGTGTTCTCGCCGATCTTGCCGCAGTATGCGCCCTGAGCGGTGTCATACTTGAGCAGGTGAGCGAGCATCTTGGGGCTGGTCAGGTCGTTGATAGCAACAACCTCATAACCCTCAGCACCGAACATCTGACGGAAAGCCAGACGACCGATACGGCCGAAGCCGTTAATGGCAACTTTTACAGACATGGTAAAAATCCTCCGTGTTTTTTATATTTGTTTTTTGGTTGACCCAATTGATTGTATTATACCGCATTTTGCCCCGCTTGGCAATAGTTTTGACAAAATTTTCTCATTTTTTGTCATTCCATCCGCCAAGCGGGGCAAAATGTGCGCTGTTTTGTTCAAAATTATGCAAAAATCAGCCTTCAAAAGTCTTTCGCATGGCAGAAAGCTTCTTTTCGGCCGTCTTGCGGTCGGCGCCGGTCACACAGTAATAATACTTGCACTTGGGCTCGGTTCCGCTGGGACGGACCGCCACCCAGCTGTTATCGGCCAGCACAAAGCGCAGTACATTGGAGGGCGGGAACCCCTTCTCTTGCATTTCGGCCGAAAGGTAATCCTCCGCGGCTACCACGGCAATGCCGTCCACCCGGGCAGGGGGATTCTTGCGGATGTTATCCACCAGCGCGGCAATTCTGGCGGCGCCGTCGGCGCCCTTGTGCACCACACTGGTCATTTTGTCAAGATAGTAACCAAACTCGTCGTAAAGCCCCTCCAACACATCCCAAAGGGTCTTGCCCAGGGTCTTGTAGTAGGCCGCCGCCTCGCAGAGCATCAGGGACGCCTGCACGGCATCCTTGTCGCGGGCAAAATCGGCAATGAGGCAACCGTAGCTTTCCTCATAACCAAAGACATAAGTGGCAGAGCCGTCGGTCTCGAAGGTATGGATCTTGTCGCCGATAAACTTGAACCCGGTCAGGGTCTTCTCTACCTTCACACCGTATTTTTCGCACACACGGTCACCCAGCGTGGAGGTCACCACGGTGTTACACATGACGGCATTTGCGGGGAGGATGCCGTTTGCCTTTTTATACTCCAGAATATAGTTCAGCAGGATGGCGCCCGACTGGTTTCCGCTGAGCAGCTCAAACTTCCCTGCCCGCTTGGCCACCACGCCCAGACGATCACAGTCGGGGTCGGTGGTAATGGCAATATCGGCGTTCATCCGCTCGGCGTATGTCATGGCCAGCTCATAAGCCTCTCCGTTTTCGGGATTGGGGCTCTTGGTATTGATGAAATCGGGATCGGGGAAGCACTGCTCCTCCACAGGGGTCACCTTGTAACCGCAACGGGCCAGCACCTCCCGCACAGGAATATTGCCTGTACCGTGTTGGGGGGAATAGACCACCGAGAAATCGTCCTTTTTCACATCGGGGCGCAGACGGATGCCCATCACGGCCCTGTAGTAAGCCTCGTCCACCTCGGGGCCGAGCACCTTGATCCGGTCTCCTGCCCGGTCAAGGGTCAGGGACTCGATGGACAAGGGATCCTCAATCCGATCGATGATGGCGCTGAGCGCATCCGTGTAACGGGGCACCAGCTGGCAACCGTTCTCGTCATAGAGCTTATATCCGTTGTATTCGGGCGGATTGTGAGATGCAGTGATGACCACGCCGCCCGCCGCATGGCAATGGCGCACGGCAAAGGATAGCTCGGGTGTGGTACGCAATCCGTCGAAAATATAGGCCTGCACGCCCTGAGCGGCCAGGACGCCTGCCGTTTCCAAGCAGAATTCGCGGCTCATGTGGCGGTTGTCGTGGGCAATGATCACCCCACGCTTTGCCGCATCTTCTCCCTGCTCCTTCAGGTATTGGGCATACCCCAGGGTGGCCTTGCGGACCACATAGCGGTTCATGCGGCCGGTGCCCGCACCGATCACGCCGCGCATACCCGCGGTGCCGAATGCCATCGGGTGCTCGAAGCGGGCGCGGATCTCCGCCTCATCCCCCTCGATGGCCGCAAGCTCGGCACGGGTCTGCTCGTCGACAAAAGGACTGTCCTTCCATTCACGATAGGCTGCCAGATATTCCTTCATGGATTTCCCCCTCACAAAACGGGCGCGCGTTGCGCGTCCGTAAGAATTTTTAGAATAATAGTATACCATATCCCACCATGGAATTCAATAATAAAATATGAATAAATTCAAAAACATTTTGCTAAATTTTTGCATAATTTTATGTATATATACAATCCGCGACAGAATTCTTTGCGGTGCGTTATTTCAAATTGCTCTGTATTCTTGGTCAAACCGCTTGACAATCCCCCCGATTTCATTTATAATGTAATTTAAATCTATTTATTCATCTCCGAAAGGAATCACCGCAATGGCAAAAGAAAAAAAGTTGGTGGAGCAGATCACCTCGATGGACGAGGATTTTGCCCAATGGTATACCGACGTCGTCAAAAAGGCAGAGCTGATGGACTATTCCAGCGTCAAGGGCTGTATGATCTTCCGCCCCTACGGCTATGCCATCTGGGAGAACATCCAGAAGGATCTGGATGCCCGCTTCAAAAAGCTGGGGCATGAAAACGTCTATATGCCCATGTTTATCCCCGAATCGTTGCTGCAAAGAGAAAAGGACCATGTGGAGGGCTTTGCCCCCGAATGCGCATGGGTGACCATGGGCGGTCAGAACAAATTGTCCGAGCGTCTGGCGATCCGCCCCACCTCCGAGACCCTTTTCTGCGAGCATTTTAAAAACGTGATCCAGTCCTATCGCGATCTGCCCAAGCTCTACAATCAGTGGTGCTCGGTGGTCCGTTGGGAAAAGACCACCCGCCCCTTCCTGCGCACCTCCGAATTTTTGTGGCAGGAGGGCCACACCATGCATGAGACCAAGGAGGAGGCCGAGGCCGAGACCCTGCAGATGCTGAAGGTTTATGAGGACTTCTATCTGGAGGCACTTGCCATCCCCGCCATCACGGGGCAGAAGACCGATAAGGAAAAGTTTGCGGGCGCCGAGGCGACCTACACCATCGAGCCCATGATGCACAACGGCGTGGCATTGCAGGGCGGTACCTCCCACTTCTTTGGTGACGGCTTTGCCAAGGCATTTGACATCACCTACGCCGCACGGGACAACACCGTAAAGCACCCCTTCCAGACCTCCTGGGGCGTTTCCACCCGTTCCATCGGTGCCATCATCATGACCCACGGCGACAACAACGGTCTGATCCTTCCCCCTGCCGTTGCCCCCATTCAGGTGGTCATCATTCCCGTTGCTCAGCACAAGGAGGGCGTACTGGACAAGGCCAACGAGATCAAGAACCGCTTGGCCGATACCCTGCGCGTCAAGCTGGACGACAGCGATCAGTCCACCGGCTGGAAGTTCAGCCAGTACGAGATGAAGGGTGTGCCCGTCCGATTGGAGATCGGCCCCAAGGATATCGAAAACAACTCCTGCGTGCTGGTCAGCCGCGTGACCCGTGAGAAGAAATTCGTCTCCCTGGACAATGTAGAGGGGGAGGTCGCCGCTATGCTGAAGCAGGTCCATGACGAGCTGGTAGAGCGTGCGCGCAAAAATCTTGAGGAGAAGACCCATACCGCCACCACCATGGAGGAATTCCTTGACGTGGCTGAGAACAAGCCCGGCTACATCAAAGCCATGTGGTGCGGCGACGTTGCCTGCGAGGATGCCATCAAGGAGAAGACCGGCGGCGTCAAATCCCGTTGCATCCCCTTCAACGAGGAAAAGCTTTCCGACGTCTGCGTTTGCTGCGGCAAGCCTGCCAAGCACATGGTCGTCTGGGGCAGACAGTACTGATCCTTCCGAATTTCAGACAAACACGAATACCGTGTCACCAACGGGAGTCGTTCGGGTCTTCCGAACGGCTCCCGTTTCATCATTACATATAAAGGAGACTTGCCATGTTACCCGCACCGAGAAACTACGCCATCTATCCGCAAATCATCCCCGCCGACAAGCCCACCGAAATGACCATCGTCCCCACCGAAAAGGCATTTTTGCTGTTTGAGGGGCGGGAATATCGCGTCATCGTCACCTCTCTCAATGACGACGAGCCCAACTATCATATCGGCACCTGCCACCATGAGTTGACCGCCGTGGCACATGACGGTGTGCTCCGCTTTACCTACACCTTCCCCGACGAGCAGGAGCATCTGATCCGCTTTGAATACAAGGAGCAGAAATTCTTCGAATTCTCGGTCTATTCCCTGCACAGGGATCTCTACCGTCTGCGCCCCGTCCGCGGTGACTTCCACTCTCACAGCTACCGCTCCGACGGATGCCAGGATCCTGCCGCCGCCATGGGGCATTACCGTGAGCAGGGCTATGATTTCTATTCCCTGACCGATCACAACCGCTACTACCCCGGCGGTGAGATCGACGAGACCTATGCCGGCGTCAAGCTGGGGATCACCCGTGTGAAGGGCGAGGAGGTCCACGCCCCCGACAATGTGATACATATCGTTCATGTGGGCGGCGGGAGCAGTGTTGCGGATATTTATGTGCACAACAAGGAGCGCTATGATGCCGACGTGGCGGAGTACGAGGCAAGAGTTCCCGCCTCTGTTCCCGCCAAGTATGCAGCGCGCTACGCCAGATGCATGTGGGTCACAGACCGCATTCATGAGGCGGGTGGCATCGCGATCCTTGCGCATCCTTTTTGGAGACCCGGCCGCTCCAAGGTGTTCAACATCAACAGCGAGCTGACCCGCATACTGCTCTCCAGCGGCATGTTTGATGCCTTTGAGCTGGTGGGCGGTCAGACCCAGGTGGGCATCAACCGTTGCGTGGCCATGCTCATGGAGCTGCGGGAGGAGGGTATCAGGATCCCTTTGGTCGGCTCCAGTGATGTACATAACATGGAAAATGTCTCTACCTTCCCCCATATGTTCACCATCTGCTTTGCAAAAGACAATGAAAACGATGCGATCATCGACGCCGTGAGAAAGAACAATTGCGTGGCAGTTGAGGCAACCAATAACGAATACGACCGCCACTACCGTTGCTACGGCAGCTTCCGTCTGGTGACCTATGCCCAATTCCTGTTAAAGAACTACTTCCCGAATCTCCAACGCATCTGCCAGGGCGAGGGCATTGCCATGCGCAGCTACGCCTTTGACGATGCAAGCAAGGGTCTGATCGAGGCACAGGTCAAGCAGAGCGACAATTACCGCCTCCGCTTCTTCGGTAAAAAGGCGCCTGCACTGCCCAATGAAAAAATGCAGGCCTTTGAGGACAAGTGGCGTGCTGTTCACATGGACGGCCCCAGCGGCAAGGGGAGCCTGATCCATCTGGATCCCCCCAACAGACAGATCTGAGAGTAACAACAGAAAGGGAACCTATCTTGAAAAAAATTTTGCTTTGCCTTTTTCTGGCTGCGGTTCTTTGTCTTAGCCTTTTGCCCATGGGCATCGGGGCGATTTCTGCCGACGCCGCCGTGACCGAGCTTGCCGCATCCGAGGAAAATGTCACACCGGCGGACGGTGCTTCGGATACGACCGACGGAAGCGACCTGTGGCTGTGGATCATCATTCCGGCGGTCGTTCTGATCACCTTGATGGTTGAGCTATGCGTCTGGGCCTGGCGCAAGCACCGCAGAAAATAATGATACGGGCAAAATATGCCAAGCGCTGTGCGCTTGGCATATTTTCTTTTTCTCCCGCGTATGTTTTAACGGGAATGAAACCGCAAGGAGGAAGATATCATGTTCATTTATTCGATGCGCGCCGGCACCATTCGCTTTTTCGGCATTGTCTGTGTGGCTCTGGCAGCCCTTGTTACGCTGATCGCCTTTGTCCCCGAGCTGCAGCCCGCCGCCGCGACAAGCAGTGAGGCGGTGGAGGAGAGTCAAACCGTATCCTATGAAAAGATCCGCTCCAACGAGGATCGGGTAGCCTTTTTGGGGAATTTCGGCTGGCAGGTGGACGCCACTCCGACCGAAAGCACCACTGTCACCATCCCGCGGGAGTTTGACAAGGTCTTTGCCGCCTACAACGAAATGCAACGGGGACAGGGCTTGGATCTTTCCACCTATAGCGGAAAAACCGTAGAACGGTATACGTATACCGTGACCAATTACGAAAATTATGAGGGAACGGTGCTGGCCAATCTGCTCATCTATCGAGGGAGGGTCATCGGCGGCGACATCTGCTCGGCCGACACTGCCGGCTTTGTGCACGGCTTCAACCATCCGTAATCCCATTCTGACATGAAAAGAAGCGAAAAGCGCTGTAACGCACCCCGTTACGGCGCTTTCTGCATGACACGGAAAAATATCCCCTATAACGGTACGAATTCCCCTCCGCCGTGACTTCTCTGCCCTTCGGGACCGCATTCGACCTGTTGTGTCGCGGTTCGGATAAGCCCAACGCACGCAAAATGGCATTTTTCAACCCTGTATTTGCATTATTTCGGCAAAAACAGGGTTCCTTTTTTGTCTATCTTGATTAAATTCGCAGAAACTGTAAAAAAATGAGAAAAAACACTTCACAATTAAAAAATTTTATGCTATAATGAATTTAATCTAAGTAAACTGCGTTACGTATAGCAATTTCTTGGATTTTCACACACTTTTTACTTACGGGGAGGTTCCATCCATGAAAAAACGGTTCCTTGCACTCTTGCTGACTCTTTGCCTTGTGATCGGCATGGGGTCCTTGCTCGGCACCACTGTCTTCGCAGCCGAGGCGACCGCTGTCGCCACCGTGACCGCCGGCCAGACCGAATACACGGCATTGACATTTACCGATGCCCTGAATATTGCCACCATCAATGAAAACAGTACCCTCAAGCTGCTCGACAACGTCACGCTTGCAGATGTGGAGCTGGGCGGTGACTACACCATTGACCTGAACGGCAAGACCATGACCGTTACATCTCCTCTGACCGTTTCTGTAGGTATTGTCACCGTGACCGACACCTCTGCGGGGCTGACCGGACGGATCGCGGCCGACCGAACCTCTGCCCTGGTGCTCAAGGGCGGCTCGCTGAAGCTTACTGCCGGTACGGTTCACTCTGTGGCCACCTTCGCCATTCAGAACCGCGGCACCGGTGAGATCTTCCTTTCCGGCAAGCCCGCCATCACCTCCGATGCAGGCACTCCCCTTTATGTGGGCTATGCCAACACCCTCAACGGCAATGACGGTGCGGGCAACGCCTACACGGGCAATCAGATCGCGGTTTCCTGCGGTTGGAGCATTGCCGAGGACACCATCGTTGCCAAAAACGCCACCTGCGCACAGTTCAATGCCACCGACTACAGAGCCGACCGCTTTGTGGTGGAGGAGCAGGACGGCAATCTCGTGATCTCCAAGATCGCTATGTTCACCTGGGTCATCGTAGCCGTGCTCGGTCTCATCGCATTGGGACTGGTTATCTTTACTGTTGTACACACCGTGCAGTATAAGCGTAAAATGAAATTCTACTCCTTCTCCTTCCCTGCACTCCTTGCCGTTCTTGCTTTCGTCACTCCGACCCAGCAGATCGCCATGATCGTTTCGGGCGTTATCTGTGCCGTAGCCATTGCCGTATGCGCAATCGCTACCGTTTCCCAGAACAAGAAGCTGGCGGCGGCCAAAGCAGCCAAAGCAGAACAAGAAAAGGCAGAAAAAGCCGCAAAGATTGCCGCAGAGCAGGCCTGTGCCGCAGAAAAGGTTGCCGAGGAGGCACCCGCTGAAGTAACGGCTGTCGTCGAGGAAGCTCCCGCTGAGGATGCTCCTGCCGAAGAGGTTGTCGCTGAGGAGACTCCCGTTGAGGAAGCTCCCGTTGAGGAGGTTGTCGCCGAGGAAACTCCCGACGAGGAAACTCCCGTTGAGGAAGCTCCCGTTGAGGAAGTTCCCGTTGAGGAAACTCCCGTTGAGGAAGCTACCGCCGAGGAAACTCCCGCCGAGGAAGCTCCCGCCGAGGAAGCTCCCGTTGAAGAAGCTCCCGTTGAAGAAGCTCCCGCCGAGGAAGCTCCCGTTGAGGAAGCTCCCGTTGAGGAAGCTCCCGTTGAAGAAGCTCCCGCTGAAGAGACTCCCGTTGAGGATGCTCCCGTTGAGGATGCTCCCGCCGAGGAAGCTCCCGTTGAAGAAGCTCCCGTTGAAGAAGCTCCCGCCGAGGAAGCTCCCGTTGAGGAAGCTCCCGTTGAGGAAGCTCCCGTTGAAGAAGCTCCCGCCGAGGAAGCTCCCGTTGAGGAGACTCCCGTTGAGGAAGCTCCCGTTGAGGAAGCTCCCGTTGAGGAAGCTGCCGCCGAGGAAACTCCCGTTGAGGAGACTGTCGTCGCTCCTCCCAAGGCCAGACCCGACCGTGTGGTCATCGCAGAAACCGATGCCAACGGCAATGTGATCTACTCCGCTTACAAGAAATCCTTCACCGCTCGCGTGATCCAATCCCCCAAGGAGGTCCAGGAGCGTTACGAAACCTTGAAAAACGCGTTGCTCTCCTACAAAAAGGTCAATTCCCGTGTCAGCTGGAGCTACGACTCGATCAAATCGGGACGAAAGCAGTTGGCGAAATTCGCCATTCGCGGAAAGTCCCTTTGCCTGTTCCTGGCACTGGATCCTGCCTCCCTGCAGGATTCCAAGTACAATGTGGCAGACGCCGGCGATTCCAAAAAATACGCCACCGTTCCCTGCCGCCTGCGCTTGAGCTCCAAGCGTAGCATCAAATGGGGCCTGGAATTGATTCAGAAGCTGGCCGAGCAGGAAGAGCTTGTACCCAATCCCAAGTTCAAGCCCAAGACTTGGTGCATGGAAAACGAAACCACCGAATCCCTGATTGAAAAAGGTCTGATCAAAAAGATCATCTGATTTTTACTTGCCCCGACGTGCAAAAGCGCGTCGGGGCATTATACATACCGTTTGATTTTGTCACACATCCTAATGATGCTCTCTTTTTTTTGCGCTGACCGCTTGACAATATTTGACGATTACTGTATAATGTGGTTTAGAAAACCACATTTAAATTTTTGACAAGGAGTGTCCGGCTATGGATCTTTTTGACTTCTTACTTCAAATTTATATCATTTGCAGTGCCGTTTGCGTGATCCTGTATCTTCCCCGCCTTTCCTGCTGGGCTTGGGCACGGCGCAAGCAACCGCGGATCTTCTCCGAAAAGCAGCATACCCTGGCTCTGCTGATCCCCGCCCGTAACGAGAGCACCGCCATCGGTGCACTGCTTGACAGCATCGGTCGGCAGACCTACCCCCGCGAGGCCTTTGACGCTCATGTGATCGTGGCAGATGCCAACGACCCCACCATCGCAATGGCTACGGCCGCCGGTGCCAGAGTTCATGTCGTCCCCAACCAGACCTGCAAGGGTGATGCGTTGGACGCCTGCATGAAAACTATTCTGACCGAAACACCCCGCCGCTACGATGCCTACATCATCGTGGATGCCGATTGCGTGTTGGATGAGAAATTCTGTGAGGAAATGAATAACGCCATGGCCAGCGGAGCCGAGATCATCTGCGCCAAGAAAAAGGTCAAGAACTACTTTTTCGGCGACCGACGCTCGCAACCCATTTCGGCTTGCTGCAACGGCATCATCTGGACGCTGATCGACAACATGGGCAACCGCGCCAAGGCCGCTCACGGCGATACCTGCTTTACCGTGGGAACGGGTCTGATGCTCCGCGCCGACGTGGTGCGGATGAATGGCGGATGGCCTTACCGTGCCACTGTCACCGAGGACATGGAGCTGATGCACGACATTGTACTCAAAAATTGGAAGACCTTTTACTACGAGCACGCTTTTCTTTATATGGAAGAAGCAAGCAGTCACAAGGTGACCAACAAGCGTCGTCGCCGTTGGATGACGGGCGTTATTGACAGCAAGCGCCTGTATGCACCCAAAATCTCGGCAGATGCCAATGCCTCTCGCCGCTACCGTCAGATCTATCACACCCGCAACCTGTGGATCGCGTATCTTTTGGTTGGACTTTCGGTGCTGTTCGGCATCGGAAATGCCATCACAGCGCTGCTTCTGCGCACCTTCCATTCCCCCTTCTGGATCGATGCCGCACGCAATGCCGCCATCGGCTTCGGTGCCATCTACCTGATGTTCTTTGTGATGACCGCCGTGGCGCTGATTGCCGATTGGGAGAATATTCGCCTCCCCCTTTGGCGAAAGCTCTTCTTACTGTTCGTTCATCCCATCTTCTATATGGAATATATCCCCATCGTCGGCATTGCGCTCTTTACTCGCTACGGCCGCCAATGGGATGCCATCGAGCGTGTCAACTTTGCCGAAAGTGAGATCAAAAAATGAGTCGCAAAGCCGTTCCCACCGACCCCACCCGCCCCGCAGTCCTTGCCGCCATCGAGCAGTATGAGCGGGAGGGAGCCTTTGACCGCCATGCCGACCCGGTGGATGAAAGCATCGTCATTCCGGTAACATCCGCATTTCCTTATGTTCCAAAATTTCTCAAGCGGGTACGCTATTTCTTCTCCCGTCATTTTATCGTATATCCCTTCACAAAAAAGGTCAATCGTGAAATGCTTTGCACCAAGGTGGAGGGGCGCGAGAACCTTGACGGCATTGGTGCCGCCATTCTCACCTGCAACCACGTAGACAAATTCGATTGTCTGGCCGTGCAACAGGCCTGCCGTCCCAATCGCCCCTATGTGGTGGCCGCCCCCTTCAATAATATGCGGGGCAGCTTCGGCGATCATATGCGGGCGGGCGGCATGCTGCCGCTTGGCACCGATATCGCCACCATACGCAAATTCACTGCCGCCGTCAAGCATTACCTCTCGCAGGGGAAACGGATCCTGATCTACCCCGAGCAGGCCATGTGGTGGCATTACGAAAAGCCCCGCCCATATAAGGACGGTGCCTTTGATTTGGCAGTGCGCAACAATGTCCCTGTGGTTCCCTGCTTTATTACCTTCCGCAGGACCGGCCTCTTTGATGACAACGGCATCGAGGTCAAGCACTTTACCCTGCATATCATGCCCCCCATTCATCCCGAACAGGGCCTGCCCTTCCGCGAGAGTGTGGCCCGATTGCGGGAGGAAAATATGCGCCTTTGCCGCGAGAAATACCGTGAAGCTTACGGCGCCTACCCCGTGTATACCACGCAAGGCGCAAATGCCCCTACCCAACAACAGTGAGGTCCTTTCATGTTCCGCTACTATCTGACCGTCATTCTGGGCGGGCCTGCCGTCCTGGCCGCCATCGCCATCCTGGCCGGCGATATGTCACCCGCCTTTGCGTTTTTTGCGGCATATATCACCATGGCCGTTGCATTTGCCATTGACGCCGTGGTCGCACTTGCCGTGCGCTACCTTCTGCCGAAGCGGTGGATGGATGCCCGCCTCCCCTTTTGGCGCGTGCATCGCCGTGAACGGGGGATCTATGTCCGTCTGGGTATTCGCCGCTGGAAGGATAAGATCCCCGAAACGGGCGGCCTGCTTGTGGGCTTTTCCAAAAAGCAGATCGCCGATCCCAAAAGCCCCCAATATCTGCTCAAATTCTTATCCGAAACCTGCTATGCCGAATGCATGCATGCCATCTCGGTCCTTGCGGGATTCGGTGTGATCCCACTGGCCTTTTCGGCACTTCTGCCCTTTTACGAGCACCTGTTCTTTTTCGGATTGCCCGTGGCGGTCATCAATGCCATACTGAACCTGCTTCCCGTGCTGGTACAACGCTATGTTCGCCCTTTTTTGCTTCACGCTTATCGGCATTATGAGAAAAAGGCAGACGCCCCCCTCTCTCCATCATAAATCACGGTGTTGCTGTAAATGCAGACAAAAAGCGCGATGCCCGCCCCATGGGGCGGGCATCGCGCTTTTTTAAAGGTAACGCTTGAGCATTTCCAGGTTGTGCTCTTCAAAGGCCACCACCTCATGGGCAAGGCGCACCGCCTCCTGGCCTGTCCCCTTCGGCTCGTGATCGTTGAGTAGCTTGATCATATCGGTGATCCCCATATTGGAGCCTTCGATCATCATTTCGGCAATATGACTGGTGGTAGAATCGATCATGGTATTGATGGCCATTCCGATACGGGCGGAGACCCGTGTGACAAGATTCTCCTCCTTGGGCTCCATGCCGCGGGCAGTCAGCGCCTCGGCGGCGCGGGCGGCGTATTTCTCATAGCCGTCCAACTGCATAGTCACTACACTGCGCAAGGCATCATCCTTGATGTGGGGCAGCAGATTGATGATGGAATCGGCACCCATCTTGGCATTTTTGTAGATCTCACTCAAGAAAAACTCCTCGGTGGTCTCTCTCTTTTCCTTGGTTTCGGGCATCGTACTCACTCCTCTGTAAAAATAACGGAATACACCAATAGCATTGGCATATTCCGTTATTTTTATGTACGGTGTTTTATTTTTTCGTCAACTTCTGCCGACGCACATCGGTACCCGTAAAGAGCAAGGGATTAAAGCCCCCCAAAATGCGGCTGGCGATACGGTCGGTATAACGCGCTTTGATCTCCTTACCCGTCAGATTGGTATTGATGATGGTGGGACGATGCAGATTGATGCGATTATCCAAAATCATATAAAGGCAGGAATTGGTAAATTGATTGGTCACCTCGGTACCGAGGTCGTCCAGGATCAGCAGATCACAATCCACATACCGCGCAGGGTCGACTGCCTGCTCCCCCAATCCCGTACCGAAGCGGGCGTGCTCGAAATCGGCAAACATGGCAATGGCGCCCGTATAGTAGACATCGTAGCCCCGCTCGATGACCCGACGGGCCACGGCAGTGGAAAGATGGGTCTTTCCAAGCCCGGTGGCGCCGCACAGGATCAAGCTGTCAGCCCCGGGGCCAAAGCCCTCGGCATAGTCCCGCAGCAGCTCGAAATTTTTTCGCATCGTGGCGCTTTCCGCAGGATCGGCGGCATAGTAATCGGGGGAAAAGGTCTCAAAGGATTGGGTGCGCATCAGCTCCCCAAGGCCCGAGGAATCATAAGCGGCAAGCACCAGCTCACGTCGCATACACTCGCACATTTTGGTGTCCACAAAGCCCGAATCATGGCAGTATGGGCACTCATAAGGGGGCAAGGTGTAATCGGCAGGATATCCCAGCTCCTCGAGCAGAGCCTCCCGTTTTTCCTGCAGAGCACGGTTCTTTTTCTCCACCTCTGCCAGCTTTTCCCGATATGAGCCTCCGGTGCCCAGTGCAGCCAGAGCGATTTCTGCCCCCGTTGCCGCCAGCTTCCGATCGATCTCGGCAATGGCAGGGCTTTTTTGATGGAGCTCCTCCATGCGACGCTCGGCTTCTTCATAGGCCTTTAGATATTTGGTTTGATACGCCGCGCGGATGCGGCGGTAGTTTTCTTTGTTGTATGCCATATTCACTCTCCATAGGTGCGCTTCAACGCCGCCTCAAAGAAATCGTCCACATCAAAGCTGGCGCCACCGTCCGTCTTTTTGCGTCCATAGTCGGCAATGGCCTTCTCCACATCTGCCAAGGTCCGATACCCCTCGGCGTACCAACGCTCCAGAATGGTATTGGCATAGGGGATCGAGGCTTTATTGATGGCATTGACCGTGGTCTCATAGGCCAATTGCAGCACGTCATCTCCGTATTGCATGGTGCAGACCCAGTTTTCGATCATCCCCTTCTCCTTGGCTGTCAGGGCTCTGGATGTGATCCCGAACATGGTGCGGATCTTTCCCACCGAGCTTGCCATCAGCTCGATCCGCAACAGGCGCTCCTCCAGATCCTTTGTCTCGGTCACGCCTTCATCATGCAGTGTGAGAGCCATTTTCTCCACATAACGCAAGGATTTTTTCTCCATGCGCACACAGTGGGAAAGCAGGAGCAGGATGTATTCTCCGTCAAGGCCCAGATAATCGACCAGTCCCGCGATCACCGTGACCTCATTGGTATTGAAAATCTTGCCGAAGGTACGCTGGCATTCATCGATCAAGGATGCCAGCTCCTGCCGACGCTCCAAAACGCCCGAAAGCTCCTCTGCGGAATAGGCGGGCAATCCCTTGTCGGCGATCACGCGGGGGGTGACGGGCGTTACCGCAGACGCCGCGGCAGGTGCCGCAGGGACCGACTCGCCCTCCTCTTCCACGGTCAGGATCCCTGTTCCGCGCCAGAAGGCCAGCGCCGATGCCACATCGGCCTCGGTCAAGCCGAGGCGCTCTGCCACCAGGCGACTTGCCGCCGTCAGATCCACCCGCGCCATAGGCTCCGATGCCAGACAAAGAAGGACCCGTATGTCTTTTTTACCGGCCTTATCCAGATGCTCGGTCACCGCCGCAGGCAGGATCAGTGCGTCGGTTCCGTATGTAAAGATCAGCTTCATTTTTCCTCTTCTTTTCGCTCATCCCGGGTGCGCAGCTCATAGCAAAGCGTCATAAGGGAATCTCCGATATGTACGTTTTCTACCACCGTGTCGGGATGAAGATGATCCAGTTCCTTTCCCGTAAAATTCCAGATCCCCTTGATGCCAAGAGCAATGAGTCGCTCGGCCACACTGAGCGCATGATCCTTGGGCAAGGTCAGAACGGCGATATCCACTTGATGCTCACCGCAAAAGGCCTCCAATTCCTCCATATTGCGCACCGTATTTCCGGCCACCGTGATGCCGATCACATCGGGGGAAACATCAAACATTCCCACGATATCCACACCGCGCTTTTCAAACATGGGGTTACGCACCAAAGCTCTGCCCAGGTTTCCCGCACCGATCACAATGGCGCTGAATCCCTCTCCCACGCCCAGGATCTCGCAGATCCTGGTATAGAGGTAGTTGACGTTGTATCCGTAGCCCTGCTGACCGAATCCGCCGAAGCAGTTGAGGTCCTGACGGATCTGGGAGGCGGTCACGTGCATCAGCTCGGAAAGCTCTCCCGAGCTGATGCGCATTTTGCCGCTTCGGATCAGCTCGCGCAAATATCGGAAATAGCGCGGCAGACGTTTGATAACGGCAGGGCTGACGCTGTTGCCCTTGATCTTGATCTCCTCGTTCACTTCCTCGCGCGCTTCTTCTTTTGACATGTTTCTTCTCCTTTTTCATGCCCCGAAACCGCAATTTCGGAGATGTGCACAATCTTCTTTCTCTTTCTGTCCGCAGGCCCTCAAAGGGGCGCTTGGGGTTTTCCACAGCATTGACTGTATAAAGTTATCAACAACTCCAACAGGCTTTTCCACAGGAAATGGCGTTTATTTCCTGTTTTTCGGCCTTTTAACCCTTCTATTCTTGCAAAAATTTATGATCTGCATGAATAATTTTGCGCATAGCGACGCTTTTCCACAACTCTGTGGAAAAGTGCTGTGGAAAACCGTTTCCCGCTTTCTTTATCTAAAGTGCCGAATTTGATTTTTTTCGTTCAAAGCTCTTGACAAGCCCAAGGTCAGCTCTCCCACGCTGGATGATCCTCAGCCGAGGCGTTCAGATCGGTCCCCGCGCGCTGGCCCGCAAGAAAGGCAAAATATCCTGCCGCGGCCACCATCGCACCGTTGTCACCGCAAAGAGAGATGGGCGGTACCGAAAGGCGGGCGCCGTGAGCCACGGACACCTGCTGTAAGCGTGCCCGCAAATGGGAATTGGCGGCCACGCCTCCCGCCAGCACCACGGTCTTGTAGCCGCGGCTGATGAGAGCCTGCTCGGTCTTGGAGGCGATCCCCTCCACAATCGCACGGGTATAGGAGGCAGCCAGGTCGGCGCGGGGCACCTCCGTGCCGCTTTGCCGACAGGTGTTGATATAGTTGAGCGCCGCTGTTTTCAGACCGCTGAAGGAAAAATCCAATGTCTCTCCCCCAAGGGCAGGCGAAGGTAATTTTACCGCCCGGGGATCCCCCTCATAGGCCAGCTTATCCAACGCAGCGCCGCCGGGATACGGAAGACCGATGACGCGTCCGATCTTATCAAAGGCCTCCCCTGCCGCATCGTCCCTTGTTGCGCCGATCTCGATGAATTCGGTATGACTCCGCACCTCAAACAGCGAAGTGTGTCCGCCCGAGACCACCACCGCAAGAAAGGGCGGCTTCAGATCGGGATCGGCCAGATAGGCCGCCGCCACATGGGCCTTGATGTGATTGACAGGCACCAGGGGAATACCGTTGGCAAAGGCCAGGGATTTGGCAAAATTGACCCCCACCAGAAGGGCGCCGATCAGCCCCGGAGCGGCGGTCACCGCCACGGCACCGATCTCCTTCAGGGTCACGCCCGCCGTGTCCAACGCCTCATGTGTGATGGCTGTGACGGCTTCGATATGAGCACGACTGGCGATCTCGGGCACCACGCCGCCGTAAAGGCGGTGCGTCTCGATCTGCGAGGCCACGATATTAGCGGCGATCTCCCGCCTGCCCTCCTCCATCCGCACCACGGCGGCAGAGGTTTCGTCACATGAACTTTCGATTCCCAGAATATACATGAAAAGTCTCCGTTTTATACAGTTTGTATCAGATCGCACCGCATGATCAGTGCATCCTCCGTAGGATGGGCATAGAACCGCGGGCGCCTTCCTACAATCGCAAAGCCGAATTTTTGATACAGGGCAATGGCAGGGACATTGGATACCCGAACCTCCAGGGTCACAAAGGAGAGCCCTCTTGCCCGTGCCTCCCCCAACAAGGCCGCAAGCACTTGCCCTGCCAGTCCTTGACGGCGATGGTCGGGATGGGTGGCCACATTGGTGATCTGTCCCTCGTCCAGAACAGTGAGCATGCCGCCGTAGGCGATCACCTCTCCCCCCTTTGCCGTACAGGCAAAGCCGAAGGCGGTATCACCGCACAGTAGCTCCAGTGCCCGGGCGCTCCAGGGGTGAGCAAATACCGCTTGCTCGAGAGCGGCCACCGACAAAAGCAAATCGGAGGTCAGGCGCACCGCGCTCATGCCTCTTCCCCGCCCGCACCAAGGATCTGCAAGCAATAGCGCAGCTGCATCAGGCACTCCCGATAGGCCACAGGGCCTTTGCCGTAAGGATCGGGAATATCCATGGGCATGGTGCCGATCTTCCCTGCAAATTCGGGAAAACGCAGGGTCAGCTCCATAGCGTGCGAGGTGCTGATGGCAACGACCGCATCGGCCCTCTCCATCATATCGCGGGTGACTCTGCGGGCGCGGTGTGCGGTATAATCATTCCCGGGACGCGGGGCCACACCGGCCTCGGCAAGCGCCTTGACCGCATCGGGGGTCATAGGGTCCCCGTCGTTTGCATAGAGGCCCGCGGATTCGGCCACAGCAAGGGCGGCTTGCCCCTCCCCGGCGCAAGCAGAGCCGACCTCTCCGGGGGCCATCATATCGTTATATAAGGCCGCCGCCATAGGCGAGCGGCAGGTGTTGCCCGTGCACACAAAGAGCACACGCCGGGGCTCCTCGCTCTGCCCTTCACGGGCGACCGCAGGACGCATTTCGGTTTCTGTCATCTTTCATTCCTCCGCAGTCACAGGACGCATCTGTGCCGCAAGCTCCTCGGGTACAACCACCGTACGGCGGCTGTTTGCGTCGTAGAAATAGGCTTCTCCGCTATCATAAGCAAGAAAAGAAAAGCAGTAAAATAAATTGGGATATGCCGTGGTGGTCAGCTTGATGCGGCGGGCATAATCCGCCTTGCCCAACGGCAGCGCGGCATCGCCCGCAGACTCAAACCACAAGGCGCGGATGGCGGCAACAGTCGCATCATCGCTCCCTGCGGAAAAGCGGAAATTCTCTACGCTGACCACATCCTCCTCGCAAACAAGAACGGCCGCGATCTGCCATGCAGAGGCATCGATGGCGACATCCCCCGCATAATAGACATTCAGGTATTCGTCTGTGAGAAACAGGGCGGGATCCAGATCGGGGATCGAACGGAAGGTGCGGGTAACATCCCCTTTGTCGTTTTTATATTCGCCCCAGACATCCCCCGCCCGGGCAGGCTCGAAGCAGGCATCCATTTCGGCATAATAAATGCCGGATTTTTGATCGGTATAGCCATACCCTTCGGCATCCCGCTCAAGCCTTCGTACACTCGAGCAGGAGGTCAGCAAAAGGAGAAGGGTCAGACCTAACAAAAGAAACCGTTTCATACTTAATACCCGAATTGGCCCGAAAGCGAATCGTCATTCTCAACCCATTCCTGCGTATCGATCACACGATACTCGGTGGGGGTATCCCGCACCACCACCCGGGCAATGCCCGCATTCAGGATCACCCGCTTGCACATCATGCAGGAATTCATGCCGCCGATGACCGACCCGTCCTCGGGAGAAACACAAGCCATATAAAGGGTGGCGCCCAGCATCTGCTCGCGGGGGGCGGCAATAATGGCATTCTGCTCGGCATGAACCGAGCGACACAGCTCATAGCGCTCTCCGCGGGGAATGTTCAGTTTATCGCGGAAGCAGAATTGCAGATCACTGCAATTCTTGCGCCCACGGGGAGCACCGTTATAGCCGGTGGAAACGATCACATCGTTTTTGACGATAATGGCACCGAATTTGCGGCGCAGACAGGTACAGCGCTCGGCAACGGTCTGAGCAATATCCAGGTAGTAATTCTCTTTGGAAACCCGTTCCATATAGAACCTCCTTGCTCCCGCGTGCGCGGGATATAAATATACAGGTTATATTATAACACACACATTCGACAAAATCAAGGGGAATTTGCGATCCGTCCCCCATCCGCATATTGCACCACACAAGGTGGTGCATCATGCGCGCTAAAATCACAAACCGAACCTGAAGATTCATCGAAAAATTTTTCAAACGCATATAACGTCCTGCCACCGGACATCCGGCTAAAATAGCCTCGTTAGATTGTCAAGCCAAGTGCAACACTTTCTTCAAAAAATCGTTTGGAGACAAAAAACCAAGGCATTTACGAGGACGATTGTTGATCAGAGAAACAACAGCGTCCAACTGTTCTTGAGTCACTTTGTTGAAGTCG
>JAFTNU010000041.1 GCA_017451735.1 Clostridia bacterium | reverse complement strand
GTTGCGCACGCCCTGCGGGCTTTGCGCGCTAAGTTGCCGCGTACGCGGCAACTTGCCCCACGCCGCACCTGCGGTGCTGCGTGATTTCGGCGGCTTTTGCCGCCGACCAAAACAGAAAAGGGATGGCAAAAGCCATCCTGTTTCTTACATAAAGAAAAAATAGGAAAAAGAAAGAAGGACGGCGCGTTGCGCCTATTCGTTGCGCACGCCCTGCGGGCTTTGCGCGCTAAGTTGCCGCGTACGCGGCAACTTGCCCCACGCCGCACCTGCGGTGCTGCGTGATTTCGGCGGCTTTTGCCGCCGACCAAAACAGAAAATGGATGGCAAAAGCCATCCCTTTTCTGTTTTGGCAGGGGCAGAAGGATTCGAACCCACGACCCTTGGTTTTGGAGACCAGTACTCTACCAGCTGAGCTATACCCCTGTACAACGTTGATATTATAACACAATCGCAAGCGGTTTGCAAGTCTTTTTGCAAAAATATTTTTAAAATGAGAGAAAAGCGTTTTTTGCCCCATCTATTGACATCCCCTTTGCATCCTTGTATAATAAATGAAGAAAACCGTTATCGGAGGTAAGCATATGCACCGCTTTTCCGCCCCCGTTGCTCTGGATACCGTCACCGAGGAAGCCTATCCGCTCTATCTTTCCCAATTCCGCGCTGCCGGCATCGATCGGGTGGTCATTTGCGGAGTGGGCGAGATCAAGGAGGGGAAGGGAGCCATTTTTGAGGAGCCTGACCGCGTGGAGTGCCTGATCCGTCGGCTTCGGGAGGACGGCTTTGAGGTTTGCGTTTGGGTCAACGCTCTGGGGCATGGCGGATTGCTCTCCCATGCCGGCGGAGAGGAGCCCAAGGATGACATGGGCTTTACGCCAATCGTCGGTCTGGACGGGCGGTGGAGCCGCCACGGCCTTTGTCCCCTTGACCCCAAGCTGCGCGCACATTATGCCCGCAGCTTGCAGATCGTTGCCGCCATGCATCCCGATCTCATCATGCTGGATGACGATTTCCGTCTCAATGTGCGGGACGGCACCTATGACATCGGTTGCTTTTGCCATCGGCACATGGCCGCCCTTGGCAAGCGGGTCGGCAAGACGCTGAGCCGCGAGGAATGGTACGAAAAAGCCTTTACGGGTGGCGAAAATCCTTACCGCAGCGCCTGGATGGATCTGATGGCAGAGTCGCTTCTGGGCTTTGCACGCGAAATGCGTGCCGCTGTGGATGCGGTGGATCCCACCATGCGTCTGGGCACCTGTATGTGCTATGACACCTGGGATATGGACGGCACCGACGGCATAGCGCTGGCGCAGGCCTTTGCAGGGCAGACCAAGCCCTTTTTGCGTACCATTGGGGCACCTTATCACGATCCGCGGGTGGCGGCGGCGGTGGAATCCACCCGCATGCAGGCCGCCTGGTGTCGGGGGAGCGGCATTGAGGTGCTTGCCGAGGGAGATGTCTATCCCCGCCCCCGCTATAATGTGCCCGCCGCCCGGTTGGAGCTCTTTGATTTGGCTCTGCTTGCCACGGGTGCCGTGGACGGGGATCAGAAATATATGTTTGACTATGTGCGCCGTGCGGGTTATGAGAACGGCTATGTGGACCGCCATTTGAAAAATACCCCCGTACGGGAGGAAATTTCGGATATTTTTGCGGGAAAGACGCCTGTTGGCGTGCAGGTTTTCGAGTCCATGCATAAGGTGCGGGAATGGGACCTGCCCGCCGAGAAAAAGGCACCCGCTGGACGGTATATTCATAAAGGTTTTCATTCCCGTGCCGCCCGCCTGCTGGCCGAGCATGCCATCCCCGCCGCCTATGGGGCGGGGGAATACCCCGTGATCCTGTTTGGTGAGAACGCCCGTCATCTTGATCTGTCGCTTCTTGGGCGGGGCGCCGTGCTGGATGCGGGGGCCGCCCGCATCCTGACCCAACGGGGCGTGGATGTGGGATTGCTGTCGGCGCAGACAGGGCAATTTTCGGGGGAGTACTACATCCGGGAGGATGACACCGTCAACTGCATTGGCGCGGCGTCCCTCATGCGCCTGACCGTGGCGCCGTCGGCCGAGGCAGAGAGCCTTCTGCTGCCCGACCGTTCTCCGGGGTCCTATACATACGAAAATGCAAACGGTCAGCGATTTTTTGTGCTGGCGTGGGATGCTTACGGCACCCTGCCCACACCTGTGACCGAGTATCAGAACAATTACTATCGCGGGTCACAGCTGGTCCGTGCGATCGAATGGGCGGGCCGCAAGCCCTTGCCCGCCGTTTGTACGGGGCACCCTTACCTTTATATGATCTGCGCCGAAAATGCCGAAAACAACACCCGTTCGGTGGCCTTGTTCAATTGCTTCGAGGATGAGGTTCTTTCCCCCGTGGTGACCCTGGATCGGGATTTTTCTCACATCCGCTTTGTCAATTGCACCGGAGAATTGCGTGGGAACACGGTGCTTTTATCGGATATTCCGCCCTTCGGCACGGCCGCTTTTGAAGTCAAATAATCAAAAAGGAGAATACGTATGCGCATTTTGTTTGTCCGACACGGTAATCCCAATTACAAGGACGATTGTCTGACCGAACTGGGACATCTCCAGGCCGCGGCGGTTGCCAAGCGATTGGTAGGGGAGGGGATCGAGCAGATCTACACCTCCACCTGCGGCAGAGCCTCCGAGACTGCGGAATATACCTCCCGTGAATTGGGGCTCCCCGCCATCCCGCTGGACTTTATGCGGGAGATCAGCGGACGCTCTATCGACGGCACCGAGCTTTATGCCAAGGGGAACCCCTGGGAAATTGCCAGATGGCTGGTGTCAAAGAATGAATCTATCATTCATCGGGATTGGGCCGAGCGCGAGCCCTTTTGTCACGGTCGGCTGAAGGAGACCGTTGTTGATAGGGTCATCAAGGGCTTTGACCCTTGGCTTGCACAGTTCGGATATGTCCGTGAAGGAGAGCACTACCGCGTCATCGGCGAGGATACCGCTCACACGGTGGCGGTATTCAGCCACGGTGGCTCCTCCACGGCGGTGCTTTGCCATTTGTTCAACCTACCGTTCATTCAGGGCTGTGCCATGTTCCGCATCGATCAGACCTCGGTCACCGAGGTGGTGCTCCCCGATCGGCCGGGCGAGCTGATTACCCCCGAGCTTTGGCTGTTGAATGACATGGCTCACGCCAAGGATATCGAGGTGGATCATACCTACGGCGGGCTGTGATCGGCCACAAAAGCAGCAAAAACCCCGACACGTGTCGGGGTTTTTGCTATATGGTTGATCCTTCGGGTGAATGTGATTTCGATCCTCGCCGCGCTCCGCGTGGTCATACCATGACACGCTGAGAGTAGCGACGCGTGTCATTCTGAGCTGCACAAACGTGCCGGGGGCACGTTTGTGCAGTCGAACGAGCGAAAATGTGCGACGAATCGCGCGTTTTCGTGAGCAAAATGCGTTCAGCATTTTGGAATCTCGCGGAAAGGCTTTGTTTGTACAAGCTTTTTGGGTGAATGTAACATTTGCCTAAAAAAGCTATTGCTCATCCATACAAGATCCCGCTCGCTTCGTTCGCGTTTTTGCTTGGCTATCCCGCCAAGCAAAAATTCGACTCCGTGGAGAATATAACTGCAAAACGTAGCCATTTTATGATATCTCTCCACTGCGCTCAGGATGACACGTAGCCGGGATGTTGCACAAACTCCGAAGTTTGCCGGTTTGCAAAGCAAATGGAGCCGTTCAGGCGACAAGGCAAAGCTTCATCTACTTCGCCAAAGACGAAGTTGGCTCAGGATGACACGTAGTCGGGATGTTGCACAAACCCGCACCCTCGCCTTCCCCGGCGGGACGTCAGAGCCCTGCGATCACCGCCGCCAGGCGCTTGGCCGAGCGGGGGAGGGACTCGATATCGGCGTATTCGTTCACCGAGTGAATGTTTTTGCCGTACACGCCAAGAGAATCCACGCAGGGGATGCCGTAAACGGTCACGTCGGCGGCGTCGGAGCCGCCCTTGGAGTTGCCGGGGAGCAGACGGGGAAGCCCCGCCTCGGCATAGACTGCGTTCATGCGCTCCAGGAGCGCGGAGTTTCTCTCGCAGGGCTCCATGGAGACGCGCATGCTGACCATTTCCACCGTGCAGCTTGATCCTGCCAGGTAGGAATGCGCCGCAACGGCGCGGACGGTCTCCTCCGCCTGCTTCATCTGCTCCTTTGTGGCAAAGCGGATGTCCGCCACAAAGGAGCAGATCTCGGGCACGGTGTTTGCTACGGTTCCGCCCTCGATCACTCCGCAGTTACAGGTCAGCCCCGCGTCATCCTTCATTTTTTCCAATTCCAGGAGCTTATGTGCCGCCTCGGCAATGGCATTGATGCCTTTTTCCGCGCAATTGGAGGAGTGCGCCGCCTGCCCCGTGACCGTCAAGCGGTAGCGCAAAATCCCCTTGCGGGTGATCACACCCAGATTGCCGCCGTCCTTTTCTCCCTCCATGTTGAAAAATGCCACGCAATTCTTTGCTTTTTCGCAGATCCAGTTGATGGTCGCCTTGCCGCTGGTCTTGCTGCTGTTTTCCTCGTCACTTTGCAGGAGGAGCAGCACGGGGCGGTCGGTAAAGCCGCAGGCGCGAAGGGCATCCATGGCGTAAAAGCCCGCCACGATGCCGCCCTTGCAATCCGTGACGCCGGGGCCAAAGATCCTGCCCGCCTGCCGATCGATGCGCACGGCGGGGGAGCCGAAGGAGCCCACGGGATGCACGGTATCCATATGCCCGGAGATGGCCACAGGGGCTCCCTTGGCATCGGGATTCATGGTGATGCAGATGGCGTCGCCCGATACGGGCTGCTCCAGAACCTCGGTTTTCCAGCCCCGTTCCCGGGCTTTTTCGATAAAATAGCGCCCTACGGCGTCTACCCCTGCCTTATCAAGAGTGGGACTTTCCATATTGCACACATCCTGCCAAAAGGCAATGTATTCCTCGCGGCGTGCTTCAATGGCGGAAAAAATATTGTCAAAGATCATGATCCCCACTCCTTTTCGTAAAATCGCCTTTATTGTAGCACGTTTTCGGAATATTGTCTATATATACTGTAAAAAATAATATGAGGAAAAAGGAAAATAATTGGGTAAAACGCCTTGATTTTTTTGACGCATTATGTTACAATTGGGCTTGAAATTTTCTTTTTGAGAGGAGCTGAACAAATGTTCGATTTTCTCTATACCAGCTTTGAGGCTCTGACATGGCAACAGGTGGTCATGTGGGTGATCGGCGGATTGCTGATCTTCCTTGCCATCAAAAAAGAAATGGAGCCCACCCTCCTGTTACCCTTGGGCTTTGGTACCATTCTGGTGAATCTGCCCTTTTCGGGAGCCATCGGCGGG
Organism: Clostridia bacterium; assembly: GCA_017451735.1. Lineage (GTDB taxonomy): Bacteria > Bacillota > Clostridia > Oscillospirales > CAG-272 > Firm-07. The sequence goes on along the minus strand of JAFTNU010000041.1, from coordinate 2,714 downwards.
GAGGGCCCGCTGACCGTTCTGTTTAATGCGGGCATCGCCAACGAGCTCTTTCCGCTGATCCTCTTTATCGGTATCGGCGCCATGATCGACTTTGGTCCCGTGCTTTCCAACCCCAAGCTGATGCTGTTCGGCGCCGCCGCACAGTTCGGCATCTTCTTTACCATGTGCCTGGCCTCTATGTTTTTCCCGCTCAACGATGCGGCGGCCATCGGCATCATCGGTGCCGCCGACGGCCCCACTGCCATCTCGGTGGCCATCAAGCTCAATTCTCAATTCCTGGGGCCCATCATGGTGGCGGCGTACTCCTATATGGCCCTGGTGCCTATCATACAGCCGCCCGTCATCAAGGCGCTGACCACCAAAAAGGAGCGCCTCATCCGCATGCCTTACCGCCCCGGTAATGTCAGCAAGGTGACCAAGATCATGTTCCCCATCGTCATTACGCTGGTGGCGGGACTGGTGGCGCCCTCCTCGGTGGCGCTGGTGGGCTTCCTCATGTTCGGTAACCTGATCCGCGAGTGCGGCGTGCTCAACTCTCTTTCCGAAACGGCACAGAAGGTGCTGGCCAACCTGGTCACCATCTTCCTTGGCCTGACCATCGCCTCTCAGATGCAGGCCGAGCAGTTCCTCCAGCCCTCTACTCTGCTCATTCTGGGCCTTGGCCTCTTTGCCTTCATCTTCGATACGGCGGGCGGCGTGCTCTTTGCCAAGTTCCTCAATCTCTTCCTCAAGGAAAAGATCAATCCCATGATCGGTGCCGCCGGCATCTCTGCCTTCCCCATGTCGGGGCGTGTGGTGCACAAGCTGGGCCTGGAGGAGGACCCCGACAACTTCCTGCTGATGCAGTCTATCGGCGTCAACGTTTCGGGCCAGATCGCCTCGGTCATTGCGGGCGGCCTGATCCTGACCTTCTTTATGTAAAGGAGAGCAAGCCATGAATTTTTCAAACATTGATTTCAATGCCATGAACTTTGTGACCAACCTGAAATATATGGGGGTCGGCATGTTGGGTATTTTCATTGTGATGGGTGTGATCATTCTGGCCGTTTACGGCCTGGGCGCACTCTTTAACAAATCGGAAAAGAACAAGAACAAAAAGGATTCGTAAGATCCGCAACGGGCAGGGCCGCTTAAGGCCCTGCCCGTTGCTTTATTGCTCGCACCCCATTGCCCCCGAAAAGCCGAAAACGGGTTGACTTTTGTGTCATGTGCATCTATAATGATAATGATGCAAATGCAATTTTGACGTGCCAAGGCAGGAGAGAAAAATGGAGCTTGTGAAAAAACGAAACGGGATCGATATGACAAACGGACCGCTCCTTGGTAAGATCGTGCGCTTTATGCTGCCGCTGATGCTGACCAATCTGTTGCAGGTCCTTTACAATGCGGCGGACATGATGGTGGTGGGGCTTTCCACCCAGCCCGATGCCGTTGGCGCTGTGGGAACCACGGGCTCCTTTGTCACGCTGATCACCAATGTGTTTATCGGCTTTTCGGTGGGTGCCAATGTGCTGGTGGCGCGCTCACTGGGGGCTAAGGATGGGGATGGGGCCTCGCGTGCGGTACATACCGCCATTTGCATGAGCCTGATCTTCGGTGTGGCGGGCGGAGCCATCGGTATTTCGATCTCGCGCTTGGTACTGACCGCTATGGGAAACACTGGAACACTACTGGATCTGGCACTGGTCTATACCTACATCTATTTTGCCGGTGTCCCGTTCATCTCGCTTTCCAACTATCTGATCTCGATCTTCCGCGCAAAGGGGGATACTCGCACCCCGCTTTTTGTACTAACGGCATCGGGGATCATCAACGTGCTGCTGAATCTGTTTTTTGTCCTTGCGGTGGGACTTTCGGTGGAGGGCGTGGCGCTGGCCACCGTCATAGCCAATGCGGTCTCGGGCATTGCGCTGTTGTTTTTGCTCCGTCGGGATGCGGGCCCCTGCCGCTTCTCCTTCAAAAAATTACGTATTCACAAGGACGCCTTTCGCGAGATCATCGCCATTGGCGTCCCCGCAGGCATCCAGGGCGCTCTGTTCTCGATCTCCAATATGCTGATCCAATCCTCCATTCTGCAGATCAACAATCGGGTCACCCCGGCAGGCGCACCCTATGAGCCTGTGGTCAAGGGAAATGCGGCCGCGCTGAATCTGGAAAACTTTGCCTTTACCTCGGTGAATGCGGTGCATCAGGCGGCGGTCACCTTTACGGGTCAGAATGCGGGCGCCAAAAGGTATGACCGTGTCAAGCGGGTCATGGGAGCCTGCTACCTGGTGGAGGCTTGCGTGGCGGTGGTCATCACGGTGCTCCTGGTTTTACTGCGGGATCCGCTCCTTTCCATGTACAGTGTGCGCAGGATCGCAGAGGATCCCATTGCCATGATCGCTTACGAAACGGCTATGACCCGTATGAAGGTCAAGTGGATCCCATTTATCCTTTATGCCATCATGGATGTGGCCAACGGTGTGCTCCGAGGTCTTGGAAAATCCATGACCTCCACCGTGGTGGCACTGGTGGGAACCTGCTTTTTCCGCGTGGCGTGGATCTACACGGTGTTTAGATCCTTGGGCACCTTAGAGTCGATCTATATTTCCTACCCCATCTCCTGGGCAATGACCGGCATTGCGGGATTTATCTGCGTGACGACCGTTCTTTCCCGCAGGATCAAAATGACAAAAAATCAAGAAACGGTATAAGAAAAAGCCCCATATGGG
>JAFTNU010000040.1 GCA_017451735.1 Clostridia bacterium | reverse complement strand
TGAACGCCTTCACACCCCTGACCAAGATCCCCGCATATTCTGCGGCTAAGGCGGGTATTTCCAACTTTACCCAATGGCTGGCGGTCCATTTTGCTCCCGCAGGCGTTCGCGTCAACGCCATGGCACCCGGCTTCTTTGCCACCAATCAGAACCGTGCGCTTCTCTTTAACGAGGATGGCACCCCCACTCCCCGTACCGGTAAGATCCTGGCCGCCACGCCCATGAAGCGCTTTGGTGAGCCCGAGGAGCTGCTTGGCACCCTCAACTTCCTGACGAACCCGGAGGTATCCGGCTTTGTGACCGGTGTGGTCATTCCCGTTGACGGCGGCTTCTCCGCTTACTCGGGTGTGTGATTTTTTGAACCGTTTTTCGTTTTTTGTAACATAAGGAGAAACAAAATGGTGAATTACAAGCTTTGCGCCTTCGCCGATGAAGCGGATAAAGCCCTTACGGGGCAGATCCGTGCCATGCAGGAGAACGGCATCGAATATCTGGAAATGCGCGGTGTCAACGGCATCAATGTTGCTAAGCTGACCGCCGCCGAGGCAAAGGATGCCGCCGCTCTGCTGAAGGCGGCCGGTATCAAGGTCTGGTCTCTCGGCTCTCCCGCAGGCAAGACACCCATTACCGATCCCTTTGACTTTGAAGAAGAGCAATTCAAGCGCTTGCTGGAGACCGCTCACATCACCGGCGCTCACGCCATCCGTCTGTTCAGCTTTTACGGCACCGAGGGCAAGCCCGAGTACAAGGACGAGGTCATGCTCCGTCTTTCCCGTTTTGTGGAGCTGGCCAAGGGGAGCGGTGTGGTGCTCTGCCATGAGAACGAAAAGGGAATTTACGGCGATGTGGCATCCCGTTGCCTGGAGATCCACAAGGCTGTGCCCGAGCTAAAGGGCGTGTTTGATCCCGCCAACTTTGTTCAGTGCAATCAGAATACGATGGAGGCCTGGAATATGCTGGAGCCCTACATCTATTACGGCCATATCAAGGATGCCAACAAGGAGGGCAAGGTCGTGCCTCCCGGCAAGGGTGAGGGACAGCTGCCCGCGTATCTGAAGCGCTTTTTTGCCAAGGGGTGCCAAGTGCTGACCCTGGAACCGCACCTGACCAAATTTGTGGGTTTGGCCGCTCTGGAGGGCGAGGATGTGACCCAATCGGTGGCAAGCTGGAACTTTTCCAACAACCGTGAGGCCTTTGATTTTGCCACCAATACCTTAAAGAAAATGCTGGAGGTGCTGTAAGATGGGTGTTGTTATCGGTGCACAAATGTATACGCTGCGGGAGTTTTGCAAAACGCCCGAGGATCTGGAAAACAGCCTGACACGGGTGGCAAAAATGGGCTATAAGGCCGTGCAGCTTTCGGGTGTTTGCGAGTACGATGCCGACTGGATGAAGGCGCTTCTTGACCGCCTGGGTCTGGTGGCTCCCGTTACCCATACCGCCCCCAAGAAGCTGCTGGAGGATCTGGACAAGGTGATTGCCGATCACAAGATCTTCGGCGCGCCCTACATTGGTCTTGGTGCCGCCCCCAGAATTTTGTCAAAGGAGGAGCCCATTCCTTCCTTGACAGAGGTGTGGAACGATTTCCTGCGGGATTTCACCCCCGTAGTGAAGAAGATCAGCGAAGCCGGGCTCCGCTTCTTCTATCATCATCATGCCGCCGAGTTTGTTAAGCTCCCCGACGGCAGACTCTTTATTGACGCACTTTGTGAGCAGTTTACCCCCGAGGAGCTGGGTATCATCGTGGATACCTACTGGGTACAGGCAGGCGGCGCCGATCCCGCCGCGTGGATCCGTAAACTCAACGGTCGTATCAAGTGCATCCATTTCAAGGATATGGCATACAGCCGCGAGGATCGCGGTCCCCACATGGCGGCCATCGGTGACGGTAACATCAACTGGGAGTCTGTGTTTGCCGCCGTACGTGATTGCGACATCGAATACGCCTTCGTCGAGCAGGATAAGTGCTATGGCGAGGATCCCTTCGATTGTCTTGAGAGAAGCTTGAAATTTATCCGTGCCGCAGGCTTTGCGGACTGAAAAAGGAGATACGGTTATGAAAAAAGTGAAAATCGGCATTATCGGCTTCGGTAATATCGGCTGTAATACCCATACCAAAAATATCTGGAACGGTAAGTGCCCCGAGATCGAGCTGGCGGCCGTGGCCGACCTGGACCCCGCACGTCTGGAGGCCTGTCGTGAGATGTGCAAGAAGTTCAATGAGGAGCATCCCGACACGCCCGTGAGTGAGCCTCTGCTCTTTGACAGTGCCGAGAAAATGATGGACGCCAAGGTGGTGGACGCGGTGATCGTGGCCGTGCCCCACTATGACCATCCCCGCCTGACCATGGAAGCCCTGGATCGCGGTCTGCATGTGATGTGCGAAAAGCCTGCAGGCGTTTACACGCTGCAGGTCCGTGAGATGATGGCCGCCGCCGACAAGCATCCCGAGCTGGTGTTCGGTATGATGTTCAATCAGCGCACCAACCCCGTGTTCCGCAAGATGCGCGAGATCATTCAAAGCGGTGAGCTGGGTGCCATCAAGCGTACCAACTGGATCATCACCAATTGGTATCGTCCCCAATACTATTATGATTCCGGCGCATGGCGTGCCACCTGGAGCGGCGAGGGCGGCGGTGTTCTGCTGAACCAGTGCCCCCACAATCTGGATCTGTGGCAGTGGATCTGCGGCATGCCCAAGAGGATCCACACACACATGCACTTCGGCAAGTGGCATGACATCGAGGTAGAGGACGACGTGACCGCATACGCCGAGTACGAAAACGGCGCAACTGGTACCTTTATCACCACCACTGGCGATACCCCTGGTACCAACCGCTTTGAGGTGGTCTGCGATGGCGGTACACTCCTTTGCGAGGATGCCAAGAAGCTGACGCTGAAGAAGCTTTCCATGCCCGAGTCCGAGTACTCCAGGACCAACCGCACCAAGGCCTTCGGCAAGCCCGATGTCGAGATCATCGAGCCTGAGCTGGAGGGGGAAAACAGCCAGCATTCCGGCGTGCTCAACGCCTTTGCCGCCGCTATTCTGCGGGGCGAGCCCCTGGTGGCCGACGGCCGCGAGGGCATCAACGGTCTGATGATCTCCAATGCCATGCATCTTTCCGCCTGGGAGGACCGCATGGTGGAGCTGCCCTTTGACGAGCAGAGATTCTATGATCTCCTGATGGAAAAGGTCAAGACCTCCCGCCGCAAGGACAATGTGGAAAGCGTTGTCAGCGACACCGAGGGCACCTTTAACGCATAATACGCCTTTTGGGAGGATATAGGGATGCAGAAAAAGCAACTTTGGGGGTATATGCTCAGCCTCAGCAACCACATGTGGGCGGATGAAAGCACCCGTCCCACCCTGTGGTATGAAGATGTGCCCTACTCGCATGAGATTGATATTGACGAGATCACCTGGGACGAGACTGTCAAGGCTTTGGCTGAGCGGAAATACAATTTCGTGCTGATCGATGTAGGGGATGGTATCAAATACGAAAGCCATTCCGAGATCTCTGCGCCCAATGCGTGGGAGAAGGATTTCCTTAAAAAGAAGTTAAGTGAAATGCGCGCTCTTGGGCTTGAGCCGATCCCAAAGCTGAATTTTTCTGCCTGCCATGACACCTGGCTGAAGGAATACAGAAGGATGATCTCCACGCCGACCTATTATCGGGTCTGCGCAGATCTCATTCGTGAGGTTTGTGAGGTGTTTGATGCTCCGCGAATCTTCCACCTTGGATGTGACGAAGAAAATGCGGAAATGCAGAAGGGCTATGAATGTATCACCGTTCGCGGCGAGGAGCTTTGGTGGCATGATCTTTTTTTCCTGTTTTCCGAGTGCGAAAAGCACGGCGCCAGACCTTGGGTCTGGTCGGATTACGCTTGGCGCCACGAGGAGGTCTTTTTGCAAAAGATGCCGCGCTCGGTGCTCCAATCCAGTTGGTTGTATCTGCCGTTTAAGGAGTATCTCGCTGATTCGCTGCAGCACAAGCGCATCGAGATCTTTGAGGCCCTTGACCAAAAGGGCTATGATCAGATCCTGACCGGATCGCTTTACAATAATTTGCGGAATATGCATCAAAATGTGGCGTTCGGGAGAGACCGGCTGACCGCAGGCGGCTTACTGGGCTACATGGCGGCTCCCTGGGTTTCTACCGCATCTAAAAACAGATATACGTTGCTGGATAACGCTGAGCGTTTGCTCGAGGCGCGCAAGCGCTTTTATCCCGAAACACTCTGAGCAAAAAACGATATACGTTACTTGGTTTTTGCGCAATTATCACTACTCATAATCAAAAGCGGGAGCACCTTGGTGCTCCCGCTTTTGATTATTTTGTTTCGTTTTTGGATAGAACTGCGTTCTTTTTCTGAAACTGTCGGAAAGTGAACCGGCGGAAGAAGGAGAGAAAAAGACGACGAGAAAGCAGGGTGTACATCAGTTTTTCAATTTTGAAAATAAGACCGCCGCCAGATGGCTTCTTTACAAGGCCCTTCCAGGGGGATTTCTCGGTATATTCATCAAAGAGGTCGTTAACGGGGTGCTTATTTCCCTTGTGCCAGGGAAAATCCCCGATGAATCGATAGGCGTGAATGATCACCGGATGCTGTCGCGCCGCCTCCAATTCCTCGTGTGTGTAGTAAGCGGTCGGGCGATAGACGGCGAAATAGGTTTTGTCGGGAAAGGCCATGTGGTGGGGCTGGAGATTGTAGGCAGGGGAGAGCAGATAAGTACGCCCCTTGAGCACCAGATTCAAAAGATCCTGATCGGGATTGCAGTACCGTGCCCGCACGTTCTGTATGTGATCCAGCATTTTTTCGGTGATCTGCTGCCTGTTCCATTCGGGAATGTTGATCAGTGAGATGCCCGCGTTGAAATAGAGGTCATCGGGGGACATCCCCAATAAAAGCTTATATTGCACCGTCAGCGCATCCCGTACCACACCGATGACCTTGTCGCCCATGTCCAGCTCTGCCAGGGGCAAAAGAGAACCGGTCACCAGGGTGTCGCAATCGATATAGAGCAACCGTTCTGTGTTTTCGCGGACAAAGGTGTGAAAAAATAGGCGAAAATTGGTGGTATAGGAGCCGCGGTAGGAGGGAATATGCAGTGCCTTGATCTGCTCGATGATGGCGGCGGCGTCCACAAAGATCAGCTCTCTGCCATAACGCTCTGCCTGCGTTGCCATTTTTTCGCGGGAGCCTTCGCTGACCCGATCGACCACGCAATACACCGTCAGCTCGGGCAATTCCTTGTTATTCTCAAACAGAGAACACATGGATATCCCTGCCCACGGTGCGTAATTTTCGTCGCAGGCGTATAAAATACTCAATGATTTCATTTGAAAAAATCCTTTGCATGTGAATGATATTTGACTTTTGAAACTGAGTTTGACCTATTGAGACTCGACTACATTAACATTATAGCATGGTACCGTTCATTTGTCAAGGAAGGGCGAGGGGTGAAATCGGCGGTCATATTGACAGAAAGGCCAAATGGTGATATAATGAATTGATACAGTGGGGTTTTATCAGTTTGCGGAAGGGTGTGAGAAAATGGTCGTTTCGTATTCAAAGCTCAAAAAAATCGCATACCTCCTGTTGGCATTGCCGACCTGCATCTTTGCACTGGGCTTTCTCAAGCTATGGATCGGCATCCCACTGGCACTGCTGGTGGGCGGAGCGTACTTTTTTGCCATACGTGGCGAGAATTTGCGTGACACGGAGGGATCCTATACCCTGCAGCTGTCGATGCGCAAATGCCTGATACTTCTTGGAGTGGTTGCCCTTTGGTGCTATCTTTCAGGTCTGGGAAATCTCTATTTTCAGACAAGCGACTGGGGGGCGCGCAATGCCATTTTTCGTGATCTTATCCGTTACGACTGGCCTGTGATCTACGATGTGCCGAATTCGGCCTTGGTGTACTATATCGGCTTCTGGTTACCTGCCGCATTGTTTGGCAAATTGGCTCTTGTGTGCGGTGGCGGCATGGCTGTCTCCTTTGCCGTGGGCAATATCGCTTTGCTTTTGTGGTCCATCCTCAATCTGTATGTGATCATCCTGCTGATCCTGCTTTATGTGCGCGCGCATACGACAAAGCGCTTCGCCGTTGCATTGGCCGTGATCATCGGCTTCAGCGGTCTTGATATTGTAGGTGTGTTTTGTCAATGGATGTGTGGCGTCGGGATTCCGTATCATTTCGAGTGGTGGACGCCGTATCAATTTACCTCGATGGCGGCCTGCCTTGGGTGGGTTTTCAATCAAGCCATTCCCGCATGGTTGACGGTGATCTGCTTCCTGCATGAGAAATCCTTGCGCAGCTACGCCTTTTTGTTGGTGCTTTGCGCTGCCAGCGCGCCGCTCCCCTGTGTTGGGCTTGCCATTTATATGGCGGCGGTTCTTGCCGTGCGCATTTGGCACGCGGTACGCGAAAAAACGGTACGTTTACTGCTTTTTGAGATCTTTACCCCGCAAAATCTGGTGGCTGTCTGCGTTTTGCTACCCATGTGGTTCAGTTATTATATCTCCAACATGGCCATATCTGCCGAGCAAACTCTGCAACGGGTAGAGACCGATCTTTTGGCTATCGTTCTTTTACTGCTTTTGGGTGTACTGTCGGCCGTGGGAGCACTTCTGCTTTCCCGCCGGAATAAGGAATGGTATTATGCAGGCGCCGGGGCGGTGCTTTGTCTGTTCCTTGGTATCTGGGCATTGTTCAATCCCGATATCAACCGTCACTATCTGTTTGCGTTCCTCTTGGAAAGCGGCGTTTACCTGGCCATTCTCGGATACACCTATCGCGGCGAGTTGCTTTACCGTGCGGCCTTTTTCTGCGCGGTGTTCTGTCCGCTTTTCAGCATCGGCACCGATTTCGATTTCTGCATGCGCGCATCGATTCCCACCGTGTTTATTCTGATGCTTCTTTCGGTTAAATTTTTGTTTGAGCACGAAGAGGCCTTAACCTTACGGCATGACCTTACCCGTGAGCTGCGTGTCGGGCGAGTCTTGTGTGTGGTTCTGATCGTGGCGCTCTTGATAGGCTCGGTCACGGCTATGCGGGATTTTGGAAACGGATTCTGGGCGGTGGGCACCGCGGGCAAGCTGAATGTGGTCAATGACAAGATCTATACCTTCAATCAGATCTTCACGGGCGAGCGGGAGGGCGCGGCACGCAATTTCACTTCCGTTACCTATCAAAGCACTTTCTTCTTCCGCTTCTTGGCAAAATAATCCCGAATGGAGGAATGATTATGGCCGATATTCAGATCTATGTGGCGGCGCATAAAAAATTTACACCGTCCGAACGCTTGGCGTCTATCTATCGCCCCCTGCAGGTGGGGAGCGAGGGCAAGGAGCCCTTGGGCTTCTTGCGGGATAACACAGGCGATCATATTTCCGAAAAGAATCCGAGCTATTGCGAGCTGACGGGCCTTTATTGGGCCTGGAAGAACGTCCAAGCCGATGTGGTGGGCCTTTGCCATTACCGCCGTTATTTTTCCTCCCGCCCCTTAGACCGCAAATTGCGTCGGGTGCTGACACCCGAGCAGATTGAAAAGATCCTTTCGGAGTATGATATCATCCTACCGAGACGTGTCCACTTGGGGCGCAAGAGCGTGGGGGAGCATTACATCGCCAATCATTTTGAAAAGGATCTGCAAACCACCCGCCGTGCTCTGGAGGAGCTGTATCCCGACTACCTGGCTTCGTTCGATGAGGTCATGGCGATGCACAGAACCCATCAGTGTAATATGTTCATCATGCCCAAGGAAAAGGCGGACGCCTATTGCGAATGGTTGTTTTCGGTGCTTGCTTTTGTGGAGGCGCAGACCGACATCAGCGGTTATGACCCTGTGCAAAAGCGGATCTTCGGGTATTTGGGCGAGCGGCTGCTCCATGTATGGGTGCACCACCAAAAGCTGCGCGTTTGTGAGAAATGGTATGCCAGCACCGAGCTGTCGGCCAAAACCGTTTGTCGCGCATTATTAGATAAAGTAAAGGGATAATATGTTTGATGCAAGTTGCTTGACCGATGGGAAGGAATGCTCGCTTCCCATCGGTCGATGATGTTAGGCGCGCGGGGCGCCCCGCGGGAAAAATCTTTTGCACAGAATTACATCTTTAATCTGATCTATCAGATCGTTGCCATTGCACTGCCTTTGATCACCACGCCGTATCTTTCACGCGTGCTGGGGGCAGATGGTATCGGTAAATATTCCTTTGCCCAATCCATCGTTTCGTACTTTGCCCTGTTCGCGGCACTGGGAACGACGCTTTACGGGCAAAGGCAGATCGCCCGTGCAAAGGATCAACCTGTGGAGCGCAGTCGCCTCTTTTTTGAAATTCTGATTTTCCGTGCCGTGGGCGCCGCACTGGCGACCCTGGTGTACTGCTTGACCATCATGCCGCGCTCGGTGTCGCCCATCCTTTACACGGTGGCCGCCATCGAGATTCTGACTGTGGCCGTGGATATCACCTGGTTTTATCAGGGCATGGAGGATTTCGGCCCCATCGCCGCCTGCACGACCGTGGGACGTGTGGTGGCCATGCTTTGCATCTTCCTCTTTGTCAAGGATAAAGAGGATCTTGTGATCTATGTCTGTCTTTATTGTGCCTCGCTGATGTTGGGAAATATCCTTTCCTGGTGGGGCCTGCGCCGTTACATCGTACGCCCGCGGGGCCTGCGGTTGCGACTGCTGTATCATCTGCTACCTGCATTGGCGCTGTTCGCCTCTCAGTTTGCCATTCAGATCTATACGGTGTTGGATAAGACCATGATCGGTCTGATCACAGGCTCCGATTTTGAAAACGGTTATTATGAGCAAAGTCAGAAGCTGATCAAGGTGCTGGTGGCGTTGGTCACCTCACTGGGGGCAGTCATGGCCTCCCGGGTGGCGGTGCTCTGGAGGAGCGATCGGAGGGAGGAGGTTTACCCGCTGATTCACGGTTCCTTCCGTCTGGTGTTTGCCTTGGGGCTTCCCCTGGCCGTGGGAGTCACGCTGATCCTTTCCCGTTTTGTGCCTGTGTTCTATGGCCCTGGCTTTGAGCCTGTCATCCCCATTATTACGGTGTTGTCACTGATGTTTCCCATCCTTGGGTGCAGTAATGTCATCGGCATCCAGTATCTGGTGCCCACGGGGCGCGAAAAGCTGTTGACCTTTTCCGTATTGGCAGGGGCGGCCGTCAACGTGGTGTTAAACTTCTTCCTGATCCGCCGCAGTGCCGCTCTGGGGGCCGCTGTTGCATCTGTGGTGGCGGAGCTGACCGTCACCGCTTTGCAGTTTGTCTTTGTGCGGCGTGAGATCCGTGTGCTCCCCGTACTGGGACTTTTACTGCGTTACGGTGTGTTTTCTGCCATCATGGGTGGTGTGGGATATGCCATTTCCCGTGTGGCACCCAACGGTATCCTCGGTATTCTGCTGATCGTATTGCCTTGTGTGGCCGTGTACGGTATACTGTTGCTTGTGACTCGCGATCCGATCTTTGCGTTCTTCTTAAAAAAGAAGCGGGATGAATAATCCAAAATCCCCCTGTCGGCGAAATGTGACAGGGGGATTTTTGAATGAAGGCGTATTATTTTAGAAAAATAGACGAAATTCATTCTTTGATTTTAGAATGTATCATTTTTAAAATTGGAATATTACATATATATATTGGAATGACCGAAATTCAATATTTTTTAAAGGTTTTCGGGGTGTGGGTGAATCATTTTCTGCGGATGCGGAAAATGAGAGGGAGAGGACCCTTTTGCAAAAGGGTCCTCTCCCTTTATCATTACTTGACCTCGATGATGCTCTCGTCCCACATTTCGGGGGCGGCGTAGCCCATCAGGTTGACCATGGTTGCCGCCACGTTGGAGAGGCCAAACTTGCCCTCGTCGGCCTTCACGGTGTAGGCATCCTTTGCAGGCGTGTTGTCATAGATGATGCAGGGCACCTTGTTCAGCGTGTGGCTGGTCTTGGCCTTGTAGTGACCTGCCTTGTCGGTCTTGGGGGCGCCCTTCTTGTCCACCTCATACATTTCATCGGCGTTGCCGTGGTCGGCAGTGATCAGCGCCACACCGCCCAGCTTGTCAATGACGGGGAGCAATCTGCCCAACTGCAGATCAAGAGCCTCCATCGAGCAACGGGTAGCGGCAAGAGAGCCGGTGTGACCTACCATGTCGCCGTTGGGGAAGTTGACGCGCAGATATTTGTACTTGCCCGATTCCAGGCACTCAATGAGCTTGTCGGTGATCTCGGCGCACTTCATCCAGGGGCGCTGCTCAAAGGGAACCACGTCGGAGGGAACCTCAATATAGGTCTCAAGCGCTTCGGAGAACTTGCCGGATTTGTTACCGTTCCAGAAGTAGGTCACATGGCCGTATTTCTGCGTCTCGGAAATGGCAAGTTGAGAAACACCGGTGTTTGCAAGGTATTCACCCATGGTATTGGTGATCTCGGGGGGAGCCACCAGGTACTTTTTCGGAATGTGCAGGTCGCCGTCATACTCCAGCATGCCGGCGTAAATGACCTTGGGGACGCGTACACGGTCAAACTTGTCAAAATCGTCACCGCCGTCAAAGGCCTTGGAGATCTCGATGGAGCGGTCACCGCGGAAGTTATAGAAGATCACGCTGTCGCCATCCTCGATGGTGCCAAGCGCCTTGCCGTCCTTGGCAATGACGAAGGGGGGGAGGTCCTGGTCGATGACGCCGTACTCGGCACGGTATGCCTTGACAGCCTCAGCGGCGGAGGCAAACTGACGGCCCTCGCCAAGCACATGGGTCTTCCAGCCAAGGTCGACCATGCTCCAATCGGCCTCATAACGGTCCATGGTGATCTTCATACGACCGCCGCCGCTGGCGATGGCTGCATCAAAGGTGGCATCATTGAGATCTGCCAGGAATGTCTCAAAGGGATCGATATATTCCAAAGCCGAGGTCTCACCCACATCGCGGCCGTCAATCAGAATGTGTACACGTACGCGGGAAACGCCTTCCTTCTTTGCCTGCACCAGCATAGCCTTCAGGTGGTCGATATGGGAGTGGACATTACCGTCGGAAAAGAGGCCCAGGAAGTGCAGCGTAGAGCCGTTTTTCTTCACGCCGCCGATCAGCTCCTGCCAGGTGGCGCTTTCAAACATCTTGCCCGATTCGATGGAGTTGGAGACCAGCTTTGCACCCTGTGCAAAGACCTGACCCGCACCAAGGGCGTTGTGGCCCACCTCGGAATTGCCCATATCATCGTCGGAGGGCAGACCGACAGCGGTACCGTGGGCACGGAGTGCGACCATGGGGTAGTCGGCCATCAGACGATCCAGATTGGGGGTGTAGGCGTTCTTAACGGCGTTGCCGGGGCCGTCGGGGGCCAGGCCGACACCGTCCATCACGATGGTGACGACGGGGCCCTTGACACCGGAAAAGTTGGAGAGAGAAGCAAGCTTTGCCATATTTTCAGATCCTTTCAAAAGAAAAATTTCCATACATAACTATTATATCGGTTTTTGCCCTCGATTTCAAGGGGGGGAGTGAATTTTGTTAAAAAAGATAGCAGAAGCCGGTGCGGGCTTCTGCTTCATGATCATTCTGTTCTTTCGAAACAATGCGGCACTTGCGAAAAGTGCCGCATTGTGTTATAATTGAGATCGGATCATTTCTGCGCTGCCACCAGAGCCGCGGTATCTCTTGCGATGACCAGCTCCTCGTTGGTGGGAATCAGGTAGACGCCGACCTTAGAATCATCGGTGGAGAGCTTGACGATGTTGGGCTGATGATGGGCCGCGTTGTTGACCTCTTTGTTGATCTTGATGCCAAAGTAGTCCATATCCTCGCAGACGATCTCACGCAGACGGAAGTTGTTCTCGCCCACACCTGCGGTAAAGACCACAGCGTCAAGGCCGTTCATCTCGGCGGCGTAAGCGCCGATGTATTTCTTGATCTGCAGCTTGAGAATGTCCACGGCCAGCTTGGCGCGCTCGTAGTTGGGATCGGAGGGGCCGTTGGCCACTGCGGCCTCCAGCTTACGGGAGTCGTGAGAGATGCCGGAAACACCGAGGAAGCCGGACTGCTTGTTCATCAGCTGGTTGACGCCGGGGCCGTCCAGGTTCAGCTTTTCCATCATATAGGGGACCAGCGCGGGATCGATATCACCGCAACGGGTGCCCATTTCCACGCCCGCAAGAGGGGTAAAGCCCATGGAGGTGTCCATGACCTTGCCATCCTTTACGGCGGAGATGGAGGAGCCGTTACCAATATGGCAGGTCACGATCTTGGTGCCCTCGGTCTTGCCCAGGATCTTGCACATTTCACCCACGACAAAGCGATGGGAGGTGCCGTGCGCGCCGTAACGGCGGACGCCGTACTTTTCGTACAGCTCATAGGGCAGGGCATAGATATAGGCCTCGGGAGCCATGGTCTGATGGAAAGCGGTATCGAATACCAACACCTGGGGCTTGTCGGGCATGACCGCCAGACACCCTTGGATGCCCTGAATATGGGCAGGGGTGTGCAGAGGCGCGAAATCGTGGCACAGCCTGAGCTTTTTGAGCACATCGTCATTCAGCAATACGGATTCGGAGAAGAAGGCTCCGCCGTGGACCACACGATGCCCGACCGCCTCGATCTCGTCCATGCTGCTGATGCAACCGTACTCCTTGTCAAGCAACATATCCACCACCAGCTGCAGGGCAACGGCGTGGGTCTCCATGGGGTGAGGCTGATCCTTGATCTTCTTGCTCTTGAGCACCTGCTCATGGCTGATCATGGCGCCTGCGGTACCAATGCTCTCGCAAATGCCTTTGGCAAACAGGGTGCCGGTATCGGGCTCGAGAAGCTGATACTTCAAAGAACTGGATCCTGCGTTTACAACCAGTACTTTCATAATTGTCCTCCTGATAATATAGATCAAATTAGAATATACAAATATAGTATAACACAAAGGCCTTGCCTTTTCAATACGATTTTGAAGGATTTTTCCAAAAATTCACTGCGGTGGCGGCGGACGGAAAGAAAAGAGGGAACATGAAACACGTTGGTATTATTTGCGAATATAATCCTTTTCACGCAGGCCATAAGTATCTTCTGGACTGCGTGCGGGGGGCGGAGACTGTTATTTGCCTGATGAGCGGCCATTTTACGCAACGCGGAGAGGCGGCGATCCTGCCTCCCGTTTCCCGTGCCGCCATGGCCTTGGCGGCGGGAGCCGACCTGGTACTGGAGCTCCCCTTTCCATATGCGGCGGGCTCTGCACGCTATTTTGCTACCGCGGGGGTACGGGCACTGGAGGGGCTTGGTGTGGATACCTTGGCCTTTGGGAGTGAGAGCGCCAATGCCCCCGCATTGATTGCCGCTGCAGAGCAGACCATGAAACGGGACTTTATCGAAAAGGTGGCAAACGGTGCGAAAAATAAGGGGGATGCCGCGATTTATTTCGATGCTTTGGGGGATGTGCGCATTCCGCCCAATGATATTCTTGCCCTGGAATACGCCCGGGCCGTGCATGGGCGTGGCGACAAAATGACCCTGTATCCCGTTTTGCGCGTAGGGGCGGGATACCATGACACCGACCCGGAAAAGGAATATCCGTCGGCCACCGCCTTGCGTGAAAAATTACACACGGGTGCGGAAATTTGTGACGGTCTCCCTGTAGAAGTACGTGAGATCTTTCAAAAAGCCGTGGCACGGTGGGGGATTGCCGATACCGCAAGGCTGGGCGCGCCCATGCTGGCATGCTTGCGCACTTGTAACGGTAAAAGTGCCGGAACGGGGGGGAAAACCGCCGATTTCGATATCGCGGATTGCGGCGGCGGACTTTTGGAGCGCCTTTGCCGCGCCGCAGAAGAGGCGACCGACTATCAAAGCCTTTGCCGCGCCGCTGCAACAAAAAAATATACCGACGGCAGGATCCGTCGGGGATTACTCTATTTGCTGGCGGGTGTGACCCGTGAGGATCTTCTCGCGGCTCCCGCCTATCTGCGCTTGCTGGGTGCCAACGAGCGGGGGCGCGCTTTCCTTGCAGAGACCCGAAAAACGCGTACCGTACCCGTGGTAACCAAGCCCGCGGATGCGGTCTCTCTGGGGGCGCACGCCGCACGGGCACGGCGCCTGTCGGCGATTGCCCACGGACTTTATGCCCTCTGTCTGCCGGGCTCGGTGACCCCTGCGGAGCTGGCCACGGTTCCTCCGCTGATGCTGTAGGATCACCCCTCGCTCCCGCGGGCGGTCATGCGGTATTTTTGCGGTGATAGTCCGAAGCGCTTGGCAAAGATGCGGCAGAAATAGAAGGGATCCTCAAAGCCGATGATCTCGGCGATTTCGCGGATCTGCATATCGGTATGGCGGAGCATGGTCTCGGCGTTGGATAAGCGCTGTGCATTGCGGTATTCCACAGGGCTTTTGCCCGTCCATTCCCGAAAGCAACGGTAAAAATAGGCCTTGCTGACCCCGCACAGGGCGGCATAGGTCTCGATTTTTTCATTGCGGTTCCATTCACGGCACAGGGCATCAGCGCCCCTTCGGATGGCGTAATAGGCATCGGGAGCGCCCGATGCGGCGGATACCACTGCATCCAGCAAGGCGTAAAGAGCGGCGCGGACCGAGAGAAGATTGCCGCCCTCATCCGAGTCGTGAACCGCCTCGTTCAGTTTTTGAAAATGCAGTTCCACAAGCCCTTCGGATCTGGTGGACAGGAGACGGATGTGCTCGGACAGAATAACCGATTCGTGCGCATGATCCAGCAGGCTGAAGTTGACGGTGTAGGTGTCGATACAATTGGGCGTTCCGCCCTCCACGCTCACGTGGTAAAGCGCCCCCTGCGGGATGAATACCACATCCCCCCGTCGCGCGATCACCGTGTCACCCGAATGTGAAAAAAAGCTGACCCGTATGTCGCTTTTGATGAAGAAAAGCGCACAGCAGGGACGCGGGGTCTCTTTGTAAAGCGAAAAATGCTTGCGGCTTGCCCAGGATTCGGGAAAGACCTCGGGGCGGCCGCAAAACAGATCTGCATGCCGCAGATCCTCCGGCTCGATCAGACGCATATGCTCACCTCCGTTTGTTTTTATTATACCGCGCACTGAGATAAAAATCAAGTCGGTTTGTTTACAAAAATCCAGGCCTGTGCTCAAAAATATATGGCCTTTTCGCACGTTTTTGATAGAATGTAAACGTGTGAAGGGAGTGTGGGTATGGCCTATCTGTTTTTGATCATGGCGTTGCTTTGCCTGACCGTCAAGGGCTATTGCGGCAAAAAGACCGGCTGTTACATCAGCGGTGCGGGGGATCCCTTGCTGTTCAATCTGTTGCGTATGCTGTTTTGCATCGTCATCGGGCTTGGTGTTGTGTTTTTGGAGTCGGCAGGAGCACAGCTTGCCGTCGAGGGCGGAATGCTTTGGATCTGTCTGTGCTCGGGTGCCGCCAATGCGGCTTTTCTGGTGGGGTGGCTTTTGGCCATTCAAAAGAATCCCATGGTTACCGTGGATGTCACTCTGACGGTTGGGTCGATTCTGCCCGCCGTGCTATGCGCCATTCTGTTCGGTGAGGCGATCTCGCCCCTGAAAATGGTGGGCTTTGTGCTGATCCTTGCTGCAACGGCGATTCTTTCGGGATACGGTAAGAGTGCGGGGAAGGGCTCCGGATGGATGGGGGGCCTGCTTGTGATCCTGGCGGCTCTGGGGGATGGACTTTCCTCCTTCTGTCAGCAGCTTTATAAGCAGTATTATACCGAAGCAGGGACGCAGGCGCACGGTGCCTTTTATCCCAAATCGGTCTACCATTTTTATACATATGCTTTTGCCGCGGCCATTCTGCTTCTTTGCTTTGCGGGCTTTGCCGTTTGGCAATATGTCGGGCTGTCCGCGGCAGAAAAAAAGGGATACGTCTGCAGGCTTTTTGCCCCATGCAAGCGTCCCATGCCCCATATTATCATCATGGCGATATGCATGTTTGCCGCCAATTATTTTCAGACCGTTGCCACCAACGATTACGGTATGCCGTCTCAGATCCTGTATCCCGTCATCAAGGGCGGATGCCTGATTACCGTCAATATCACTGCCATGCTGTTCTTTGGCGAAAAGCCTACCCGGCGCAGTATTACGGGGTCGGTGATTGCCCTTTTCGGCATTGTGGCTATGAGCATTTTGTAAAAGGGGGGAGTGGAGCCTGTGTATGATCTGAACCCGAATGTTGCCGAGGCACAAGCGGCCTTGACGCAAAAGCCTCTGCTGGCTACCAGCGCCGAGCGCTTTCTCATTTTGGACGAGATCAAGTCGTCGTGCAAGGAGCTGCCTCAGCCCAAGCGCTTTGCCCGCTTTCTGTCCGTACTGCTTTCCCGCGTTTCTACTCCCATAGAGCCCTATGATCTGATCGTCGGGCGGTGTGTGGATCGTCTGCTCACCCAAGAGGAGGAGAAAAGATTTCAGGCCTTTCTCAAGCATCCCGATCATCCCAAGCGGCAGGTGCTTTTTTCCTCGGGGCATTGCTCCTATGAGTGGGATGAGATCGTGGAGTACGGGCTCCCCGGTCTGCGTGCACGGGCATGTGCATCCCTTGCGGAAAGGACCGATGCCGATCAGCGTGCGTTTCTTGAGAGCGTGATCGAAATTTACGATGCGTTGCGCGATTTTATGCTCCGCTATGCCGATGCCGCTTTGAAAAAAGGCATGGAACGGGTGGCAAAAAACATGAAAAAGGCTGCCACCGAGCGACCGGATGATTTTTATTCCGCGCTCCAATTACTTTGGATCGTTACCCTTGTGGATTGCGCCTATATCACGCCCAATCCAACTCTGACCCTGGGGCGGCTGGATCAGATCCTGTATCCGCTGTATCGGGCCGATCTGGAGGCGGGGCGGATGACCCGGGAGGAGGCAGCGGCATATATCACCGATTATTATTGCAAGCACAATCTGATCATGGGACGGGGCGAGCACCAGGTGGGGGATGCCACCAATTCCACCACCTTTGACCGCATTTGCTGCTTTGACGCACCGCAATATCTGTTGCTGGCGGGGACCGACGAAAAAGGGAAGAGCGCAGTGAATGATCTGACTCTGCTCTTTGCCGAGTGCATTGTTCCCGCGTTCAAAAATCCCGTTGCGGTGGTGCGGTATTTCAAGGGAATGGACAAGGCCTATCCCGATCTTTGGCGGGTGCTGACAGGCAAATCCTTGCAGAGCGCATCGTTGATGTACTACAATGACGGCAATGTGCTGAAAACCTATCAACGGTTGGGGATTCCCGAGAACGATGCCCGTCAATACATCCATTTCGGGTGCAACTGGCCCGGTCTTGGAGTCAAGGCCGGCTGGATGTTGATCGGCCCCAAATCCGACAAATATCATGCCTATAACTCTTCGGAGGAAGCAAAGGAACTGCGCATCCCCTATATGCGCATGAATGCCGAGCACGGTTGGCCCGAGGATCTGATGATCGTACTGCGTGAGCTGGCCGGGCGGGAGGCACAGGGGATCACCATCGAGGATGTCTATGCGGGCTTTTTCGGGCGTATGGCGGATTTCATCGATCGCAAGCTGGCACATCTTTCCCACGAGCTGGAGGTGCGCCGTCGCCGTCCTGCCGCCGTTCTTACATTCGGAGACTGCTTTTATGCCGATTCGGTGCGGGATGCTGCCTGCTTTTCTGCGGGTGCCAAATATCATTTTGAGTTTCAGTCCTTCTATATGTTCGGCTCGGTGGCCGACTGCATCATAACCGTGGATCAGCTGGTCTTTATCGAAAAGCGACTGACCCTAAAGGATCTGCTCATCGCTACCGATGCCAATTTCAAAGGGTATCCGGAGTTGCTGGCTCTTTGCCGCCATGTGCCCAAGTACGGCAGTGACACGGCTCATTCCAATGCTCATGTCAAGCGCCTTGCCGAAACCGCCGCTCGTATGATCATTGAAAAAAGTCGCCCGTATCTGGAGCGGCAAGGGCTCTTTCTGGAGCCGTGCCTGCAAAGCGACACCTGGCATTTGAAAATGGGCGAGAGCTTTGGTGCCACTCCCGACGGACGGTTGGCGCATACACCCTTTTCACAGAACGCCCGCCCGGCCAACGGCTCCTGCATCAACGGTATCACGGCTATGTTCAACGCCATGCTGAGTATTCCCGCCGACGGGTTCCTTTCGGGTGCGCTGAATCTGGATATTGACCCCAAGGATTATGCGGGTGAGGGAGGGCATGCACTGTTCGCCGCACTGCTTGCCACCTATTTCAGTGGGGGCGGACTTCACGCTCAGGTGACCGCCGCCGATGTGAATGCCCTGATCGACGCCCAACAGCACCCCAACGATCATCGGGATCTTCGGGTGCGCGTCACAGGCTACAGCGGCGTGTTTGTGGATATCTGCCGGCGATTGCAGGATGACATTATTGAGCGGTTAAAATAACAAAAAGAGGAGAACGGTATGAAAAAAATACAACTTTCCAACGGGCTTTGCGTGGCCCCTGCGGCCCTGGGGGCCATGAACTTCGGTACAACCACCTCCAAAGAGGATGCCTACCGCGTGCTGGATGCCTATATGGATATGGGCGGTAATTTTATCGACACCTCCAACAATTATGCGCATTGGGCGGGAACCGGAGATGAGAGTGAGCTACTCCTGGGAGAGTGGCTCCGCGAGCGCAGGTGCCGGGACCGTGTGGTGCTGGCGACCAAGGTCGGCTTTGACCGCCACGGCCGGGGGGCCGGACTGAAAAAGGAGCAGATCGAGTACTGGATCGACGAATCCCTGCGCAAATTGGGCACCGATCATGTGGATCTTTACTATGCCCATACCGATGACATGAGCACTCCAATTGAAGAGACGATGGAGGCATTTCATGCCCTTGTGAAAAAAGGCAAGGTGCGGTGCCTTGGCGGCAGTAACTATGACACCTGGCGCTTTGCCGAGGCGAATACGGTGGCAAATATGAAAGAATTGACCCCGTACACCGTTATGCAACAAAAATTCACTTATCTCTATCCCCGGTCCGACGTGGCACCGAAATACACCTTCAACGAGACGGCCTCCCGCGAGCGGTTGCGTTTTTTGCGCGATAAAAGCATTCCCCTGGTGGCTTATTCTTGCCTGGCGAAGGGTGGCTATGAGAAGGACGAGCGCCTCCCGGCCGATCTGATCGGCGGAGAGCGCCTGGCATTCCTGCGGGAGATGGCACGGGAGAAGGGGGTCAATCCCAGCGCCCTGGCGGTGGCATGGATGGTCAACCTTTACCGTTGCGAGGGCTTTCCGCGGGTCATCCCCCTCTTTTCCTCTTCCCGCGTCGAGCATTTTCTTGACAATCTCCGCGGGGTGGAGCTGGAGCTCACCGATGCGGAACTGGAGCTCTTGAATCGTGCATAACGGTATGAAAAAACCGCTGATTTTTGATATAAAGCGCGCTTCGCTGAATGATGGCCCCGGTGTGCGTACCGTGATCTTTTTCAAGGGGTGCAATCTGAACTGCTTCTGGTGCCACAACCCGGAGGGGAAGTCCCCCGATGCCCAAATTGCTTTTTTTGCTGAGAAGTGCATGGGCTGTGGCAATTGTGCCAAGGTTTGTGCTTCGCCTGCGGCCTGCACGGTCTGCGGCGCTTGCGTCACGGGCTGTCCCACGGAGGCGCGAAGGCTTTACGGCAAACCTTATACCGTGGAGGAATTGCTGACCGCGATCCTGGCCGACAAGCCCTATTATCATGCCACGGGCGGCGGTGTGACCTTTTCGGGCGGCGAGTGCATGCTCTATCCCGATTTTTTGGCGAATGTGGCGGAACGGTGTCAGAAAAACGGCGTTTCGGTGGCGGTAGATACTGCGGGAAATGTGCCGTATGCGGCCTTTGAGAGAGTT
Source organism: Clostridia bacterium (assembly GCA_017451735.1). GTDB lineage: Bacteria > Bacillota > Clostridia > Oscillospirales > CAG-272 > Firm-07. The sequence continues at coordinate 67,939 of JAFTNU010000040.1, read as the reverse complement.
CTGCCCTATACAGATATTTTTTTGTATGATATCAAAGCGCTTGACAGCGCGCTTCACTGTCGCGGAACCGGTGTTTCCAATACATTGATCCTAAAAAATCTGGACCGTTTGCAAAATTCGGGTAAAAAAATGATCATCCGTACCCCTGTGATCCCCGATTTCAATCAGGGGGAAGAGGTGGAGCGTATTCGGGCCTACTGTGCCGCCCGCGGGTTGACGCATGAGCTGTTGGCCTATCATGCTTTGGGTGAGAGCAAGCGGGAGGCGCTTGCCGCACATGATGTTTTCCGTGAATGTCAACCCCTAAATTAAATTTTCTCAAAAAATTTTATTCCGAGGGTGGCAAGCTCGGCATTAAAGCGTTCGCGGGCCGTTTCCCAATTAAAGAGTTTGCGGGGCATGTCGTTCAAATAATCGCGTGCCTGAGCTATTTCCGCATCGGTATAATGTGATATAGCGGTGCCCTTCTTGATGAAGCGCCGGAGGATGCCGTTTTGGTTCTCATTGGATCCACGCTCAGAAGATCTATATGGGTGGCAGTAATAAACGCTTGTTCTACGGGAATTACCTCTGGTCGATAGTTCCATATTTTCATAGTCCGCAAACTCGCATCCATTATCACACGTAATTGTTTTGAAAATCTTCTTAAACTTGGGTGTACCAAGCCGTTTTTCAAGCCTGTCCAGCATCTTTACGGTGGAGGCGGCCGTTTTATCCTTAGAACGGAAAACAAGCTCAAAGCGCGTTTTTCGCTCTGTGAGGACAAGGAGCGTTTGGCCCTTAGCTCTTTTGCCGATCACGCTATCAAGTTCCCAGTGACCAAATTCGTCCCGGTTGAGAACGTGAGGAGGACGAAAATCAATAGAAGTACCGCGAGGTGGAGTTTTCGCTTTCTCTACCTTGCGGTATTTTCTTTTTCTTGTACCCTTATAGATAAGATCCTTATTTGTGAGACGGCGAAAAAGTCCTTTATCAATGTAATGGTAAAGGGTTGTAACGCACATTTTGGTTTTTACGGGAATATGTTCTCTCTCAATGGTGGCGAGGGCAGAAGCGGGAGAGAGTTTGCGCTTGAGCATCAATTTTTCGATCACGGCGAGGGTGTCGTGATCGTTTTCTATTTTAAGCTGGGCGCCACGTGTAGTTTTGTTAAAATCTGCATTCTGCTGGGCTCTGTCTGCACTATATTGCTTGGTTTCGGTCCAATCGGAATTTCTTTTCATCCAATAGCCTTTTTTGAGTTCGGCATAGATAGCGACATGTGAGTAGCCAAGCAGCTTGGCAATCTGAACGGCGTTCATGTGGAACGTGTTGTAGAAGCGTTCTATCTCCAGTCGGAGCGTGTAAGTGATGCGCTTGTATGCCATATCCTATTCCTTTCCTTCAAGGAGAGCACTGGGGGCGCGGGGCCGCTGACCCGCTGGCTCCCGCGCCCCCAGACCGTTTGCTCTACCTTTTACTTCAAATGTTGGGATTTCGCCATCTGCGGATGGCGGGACGCGGATTTCGCTCTTTTGCTCGGATATTCCTACCTTGAGTGTTCTTCCCGCACCTTTCTGTTTCCCAGTTCCGCTTCGAATCGTAGCACAGTATCCTCGCATGGTCAAGGGGCCGAAAAACTTTTCCTGAGATCGACTTTTAAGGTAGGAAAACTTTTTCGTCTGATCCCTTGACCCTGCGGGTCTACAGTGCTGCTTCATCTTCGGGAACAGGGCAACCGAAAGGAGCATGAAGGAATCACACCGGAGGTCTGAATATCCCTCGCGAGCGAAAGGACGCGATGGGAAGCAGGGACCGAAGGAGCATGAAGTCCACCGCCCCGGCGGTGGGGATGCGGAGCCCGTTGGGCTCTGGGGTTCCGGGAAAGGGGGGGATATGGATGGTAGCCGTGAGTGCCGAGAACTCTCACGGGGTGAAAAGCCGGCAGTTACTTGGCAGGTGGTGGAAAGGATGGAAGAAATGCCCACTTTGAATGACAAGCACATTCAACGCATTTTCGAGTATTTCCGTAAACTCCACTGGAGCGATGCGGAAATTGCTCAACTTATCGACTACTTAACTAAATAAAAAAGATACCCGAGTCCTCTGCCCAGAGCGCACTCGAGTATCTTAACGGCTAACGGGGCGAGCCTGCCCGCCCTGTTAGTCACCTGCACACATAGTATAACACAAACCAAAATATTTGTCAAGCCCTCAATTTTGGGCGGAAAGGAAGGAAAATGACCTACAACGATATGAAGTGCCAAGGCATCGACATTCAATGCCGGATCGTCTTTTGCTACTATGACTATGAGGCCGAACGGCGCAAGGTGCTGACCGTCGAGGAGGCGGCAGAGCGAGAGATCAAATATATCTACACCGAGAACGATGCGATCTATATCGAAGTGAAAGGAAATAATGACTAATGAAAAACGCTTATATTATCAGGCATCATTTTTCAGGACCTGACAATATCTCCATCGATCAACTTACTGATACAGATTTGTTTGAAATATACCGCGCTTTAAACATCGCTGAATACAGCATCCCAACTGAAGAAGCAATACAACTCAAAGACAAAATCAAAACCTTTTTAAATATACACTTCAATTACACTCTTTAAGGAGAAAGATATGGAAAAGACCGCTATTTTCACCATCAGCAAAGGGAGCAAAGGATACAACATAAAAAGCGTTGCCTTTAGTGCCTACGATGTTATCGAGATCCCTGGCATTAAGATTTTTCAAGCTATGACAGATCTTACAGACTATTTCAACAACACGCTTAAAATTGCCATTCTTTTTGAAGTGGCATAAACCCACGGGGGCTTCGGCCCCCGCCCTGCGGAGCCCTACTCCCGTCCGCTACCACGCAGGGTGCCTCGGCACCCGGAAAGGAAAATACATGAAAATCGAACCTAAAAACGAGCTTTTGGAATTTGCTTGCACCGTCTGCAAAGAAAAATACAAAAAAACTCACCCTAATATGATCGACTGCGCTTGGCGCGGTATAGACGGCGAATACTGCCCGCACGTTGTATTGGCACTCAAAAAAAATGCGTCACGAAAGGAGGAAGAAAAATGCTTGAATTTATTTCAAATAACACATGGATCGTATGGCTGGCCTTGGTGGTCATTTGCGGTATTATCGGCGGTATCATCAGCGCTCATAACGATAAAGAGCACTGGGAGATCACGGTGGACGGCGAAACATTCGAATGTATATGTTGCCTTAATATAGATTGCTGGCATCACGAAGTCGAGTTTTGGGACGAAATGCAAGGTTGCTGGCGGCATCTTACTTATACCCGTTTGGAAATGTATGAACTATGCTATAAGGAGGACAACAAATGAAAAAGATCCTCCTACGCACCCTAACCATCCTTGCCATTATAGCCGGGGCTTTGTTCCTCGGCTATCTGGTATTCTTGCTCTATTACATCGTATGAGGTAACCATGTGGAACAAGCTGAAAAGTATCAATTACCGGCACTGGTTGTGCCTTGGCATCATCCTGGGGTCCGTGGCCCTGGGAGTGTTCGTCTATCAATATCCGTTCTACCGATTTCTGGAGGGCCTTGGCGACTTCGGCCGCATCATTGCCTACACCTTTGCAGATCTCCTGGGGTTGGGAGACCGTCTCCCGTTTCAGCAGACGGTCAACGACTTTTCGGCAGTCAATCTGCAAAGCGAGATCGGCATTGATCTGGCCGAGATCGTCCGCAAGCTCACCGAGCTAAAGGACCATATTTTCGTGGGAGAGAATCTGCTCCAATATCTGTCGTTCTTACTGTACTACTTCATGCAGATCATCTACTGGCTTTCTATCTTCATGATCGTGGTGATCTTTCTCTCAATGCCTGTGATCGTAACCTGGGATGACATCAACAACGACTACAACCAAGACACAAAGCCCCTGCGGATATACAAGCGAATCGTAGCAACGCCTTACGGTCATATCAAAGACTGGTGTCTGGATTTCTGGGACTTCTTCCGGGGCTCCCGATGGTGGACGGCTTTTGCCGCTATCTGGCTCTTATACCTGGGCGTATATACCCTGATATTGGAATTCTTAGCCTACTATTTCTACATTCTCAATTTTCTGGATTTATCCACCTTTGGGCGGCAATGCATCAAGCTGGTGGTAGATGTGCTTTTGACCTGGCATGTCTTGCCGGGAATCTGCTGGGCGGTGCTTTTGATCTGGCTATTTGACAAGTGGAGGCAGCGCAAGGGTATGGATCGCCTCCAGCACATGGAGGCAAAGAACAAGGGGATGCTGAATGAGGCTCCACAGGCCACCTTCTTTGCGGCACCCATGCGCGCCGGCAAGGATATGGTACAGAACGACATGGCCATTACCCGTGCCGCCATGGATCGGGAGGAGTATCTGAAAATCCTCAATGAGAATCAAATGAAGTTCCCACGGTTCCCGTGGATCACCTTTGAGCTGGAGATCAAGAACCGTATTCACGACGGCACCATCAAGCACTGGGTATCAGCTCGCAACTGGATCCGCGTGCGGCGGCTGACCTATGCCTTTTCCATGGACCCTACACAGATCTGGCATTATGATGTAGAGCAGTATGCCTACTACTTCAACGACAACCTGAAGGAGATCTCCGTGTGGGATGCGCTGGAGGAATACGTGCAGGCTTATTTCAGCTACACCATGACCACCTCCTACATCCTGGCCAATCTGCCGATCCGTGACGATTTCATCCTGGAGGACGAGGGCAACTTTCCGTTAGTGGACGTGGACTTTTTTCACCGGGATCCTGCCAGGATCCACATCGAGGGCAAATACTGCCACATTCTGGACTATGATATGCTTCGGCCGGGGCGGAAGATCCTGGAGGACAATCCCAATGTTGGGGCCTTTGAGTTTGGCGTTCTGGTGATCACAGAGATCGACAAGGAGCGCAAAAACATGGATCAGCTGAAGGAGGTCAAGGCCAGGGAGGATGAGTGCAATCAGAAGAACGACCTGTTCAACACCTGGTTCAAAATGTCGGGCCAGCCGGCCATGCTTGCCAATCGATGCTTTATGCACGTATTCTGCAATGCTCAGCGCGTGTCCTCCTGGGGCGCTGACGGCCATGAACTCTGTCAGGTCATGCATATCGAGAAGCACAAGGAGACCTGTAATGCCTTGCCTCTCTTTTGGGTCGAGGATGGGATCCTGGGCAAATACATAGACTGGTGGCGGGGCGTATGGAATGAGAGCCGACTCAAATGGGGCAATCATCATCTGATCACCTGGCTGGGCCAGGGAGTTGCCTCCGCTCTGTTCGGGTATCTCACTCGGCGTCAAAACCTTTACGGATACTATCAGCAGAACATGCTCTGCGAGACCACCACCGTGGCCAACATCCAGGCGGGCAAGGAAAGCAAAAATGTGGAGGAAAAGAAATACTATGTTATGTTCAAAAAGGCCTATGCGGAGCGCTATGCCACCGACTATTTCAAAGCCTTCACCGAGCTGCAGACCGCCCGCTGCAAGGTGGGGCTGAACGACTTGGCCACATACCGGGACAAGTACGCCACCGTGCTCGATATGAAGAAAGCGCATTCCTTCCTCAACCGAGATCTGTTTACCTACTACAATGTGGATGCGGACAAGCCGGAACCGATTGATCCGCTCATGCAGACCAATGAGAATCTGGATCCGGAGGACTTCAACTATTACACCGAGGTCAAGCCCGCTCAAAGACGCCTGGCCGCAGCGCTCCGGCAGTACCTGGAACAAAGAAAACACAGGGATTGAAAGTGCACTTTCAAAAGATAAAGCCCCGCGGGAATTCCCGCGGGGCTTGACTTTTTACTTGGTGAGGGTGTATAATTGCTACAACAAACACATAAGGAGTATGTGCCATGTATTGTGAAAAATGTGGAAAATATAGCGGACGTTACCCCCTTTGCAAAAATTGCTATTATGAAGAAAATGACGAAGAAAATCTATCCTTTGAAGAATGGGAGGATGTGTCAGGAGAGTGTCTTATTTGTGGCAACGATAGCGGCGAATACCTCTTTTGCCGTGAATGCTATTATCAGTACAAAAATAAAACTATTACATTACAATGCAAAAACTGTGATGAATTCGAGCTAATTGATGATTGCATTCCTCAGGATGGATTCGAAAATGATGAAACCGACAGAAAATGTATTATCTGTGAAAATAGTGCTGGAACATATCTATTTTGTCGCGACTGTTACTCAAAATACAAAAACAAAACATTGTTTTTAAAAGCGGAAAACTGCGACTCGTTTAAACTACTTGATGCTGAATACGCATCTCCTTTCCTTTGTGAAGACGGGCACAAGGTCAAAAGTCCTTATGAACAAATAATAGATGATTGGCTATATCATACAGGAATATTGCATGCATACGAAAAAATAATACCATTAGATAAAAATCACAAACTCACCCCAGATTTTTATATCCCAAAATTAAAACGAAAAGACGGCACCATCCTTAACAACATTTATATAGAATTTTGGGGATATGGAAAATCCAATATCTCATATCAAAACACAAAAGACTACAAAACGGAAATATATCCGCAGTTGTGCCAAAGAGACAATATCACCGTAATATATATCAATAAACAGGAAGTCGAAAATAACTCCTACAAAATGAAAATTGCATTTGCCGAACCTGGGAAAGTAAACGAATAACAAAAGCACTCGCTCTATGAGCGAGTGCTTTTGTGTTAATCAAAACAAAGACTTCTTTTGCTTCTTTTCACGAGGTGTTTTTCCGTTATTATAAGATTCGGTAATCAGACTATCAGGATTTTTTCGACCCCTTTCAATCTGCCCCATCTTATATGCAAATCTCTGCAAATCATTATATTTGCTCTTTTTGCCGCTCCGACCTTTGTAGCCCTTGTTTCCATAATAACTTCTTGCCATATGTATTTCCTTTCTGTGTTTTAAGTCCACACGACTATTTATTGTCTCCGGCATATTTCAGCCGGGGATTTTTGTTATTTTTTTCTCTTCCTTTTCCCATCTGGCGGATCGTACTTGATAGTAACCTTCTGTCCCGGACCAAATAATTTGACTATAAGCCAAACAATGAATACCAGCAGAAGGACAATTGCCACGATGATCAACGTGCTTTTCAACTTACTGCCTGCATCCCTGGCGCCGCTCAACAAAGCATATACGGCATTTTTAAACTCGTTTGAATTAAAGCTGGGCTTAAGATTAGCATCATTCTTGACGCCAACACCACCATCCATATCAATAGGATCAGCATTGACCGCATACACGTATTCTTTACCGTCTTTTTCAAACGTCACAAAAGTGACATCCACATCCTGATAAAAGCTCGCCCGGCAAAGCCACACATCACCATCGGTCAATTTGGGATTGCAATCCAATTCGCGACACTCATACTGGGTATTGGCAAAGCGACAAAGCGTCACAACTCCATCTGCATTGCGCAAATATTCAATAAAGCCCGGAGCATCCGCAACACCAATTTTATATGCCTCGGAAAGGCCAACCGGATCATTTGCATACTGTGCCGCAACAGCAGCAGGATCGGTTATAACAAAAACCTGCTTTACCTTCTCGGTAACCTCTTGCCATTTATCCAGATTCCAAATGCGGGCCCACCAACTGCGATCTTCATAAGGCTTATCAATCGTGGTACCCAATTCATAATCGTAAATATCCTCAGGATTCAACACCACATTGTACTTTTCCATGCTTTCATACAATTCGGGAGCTATACCGCAAACAAATGATGTATAAGTATCAGGATAATAGTATTGCGAAAACTGGTCTACATAAGAGGTCAATTGACCGGAAGGAACCGCCTGATAAAAGGAATTGTTCTTTTCGTCTACCACAATATCGGGATTATAGAAGAAATAACACAAAGACGGGTAAATCTCTGTAAAATAATCATATCCATATACTGAAAAGAAATCATATATAGACTCCAGATATGCTTTATCTGCAGGATTATAAACCCATTCCGGAGCAATAAACACATTCGGTTCTCCGGCAAAATATTTTACATAATACAGATCACCATAAGAAAGCGTAGGAACACCCTCAATGTAATTGTCTACCGTGTATCCGGACTTCAGATAAGCAATATCCATATTGTTCAATTCTTCTGAATTGGTCACAACGATCGGCGTAGAATTAAACAGGAAAAATTCGGTCGTTACCTGATAAATACGATCATATACTTCATAGACATCCTGGGGAATTGTAAAATAAACGGTGGCCAGCTCCTGGTAATGATAAGGGTCATCCAAAGACACAAAGTTCTCATCACGCCAGACCGTTCCGTTCAGCTCCAAATCCAAGGTCAAAAAAGATCCCTCACTATAAGCCAAGTTATCAGTTGTTTCAAAGCCGGTTACAAAAAAGCAAGCATTATACTTAGCATGATACTCCCAAAAGCGGAACTCATAAATATGATAGATGCGACGGTCATAATTCTGACTTACAAACAGTTTGGGAACATCATACTGCACCCGAAGGAAACGGTTATCCGAGCTATATTGGATATCTACCACGTAACATGGCTCTGCTGTGGAGACATAGGTGTCATCGTTTTCCTCACTGAAAGTCATGAATACGACCGAATCATCACTCATGGTCAGATTTCTCCCGGAAGGATTATAAAAATAGATATAGAACTTATAACTCCATTGTACATACGAAACAGCAGGATCCACGCCCTCCTCTCGGATAGTCAAAATGTACACATCGGTATCCATAGGATCCAACGGATAATCGCTCTGATCAAATGCTTTCCCGTCAATCGTATAGTTTTCCAGCTCATCCGCCACATCCACATCGGTGGCCGCGCTCGGTGCAATGGCAAGCAGCGGCACAAGCGTTATCACGCACAAGATCAAACACAAAATTCTTCTTTTCATTTTTTACTCCTTCTCGCTTTATGTGTTGGGAACAGCGATGATATAAAGATAATAATTGCCGCATTCCAGTAATTCATGAGAACCGTCTATACCATTTCGCATATAAAGCACCCTTGTTTCACTATGTTCAACAGTGATACCGTTGGTATCATACCAACCCAAAAGTGTGAAATCAGTATAGGAATACTCACTACCGAACAAATCTGTACCTGTATACACTTTATTGATCTCACGGTATTCTCCGTTTTCCAAAAACGATGTGGTATAAAAGCCATAATAGGTATATCCCGGTTCCAGTGTTATAGTACCGATGGCGGGCAATAAAGAATCATCAGCATATTCATCCAAATCCGCGTCCAATGTAATCGTACCGGAATCGGCATAAACATAGAAATTGCCGTAAAGCTCGGCCTCTTCGCTAAACACAACATCAGTCAATGTCACATCATTGAACTGAATTTGATTCACATAGCCGGCGGGGGATGTAGGAGCTTCAACCGTCAAATCACTGCCCGTTTCCTGATCAGTATCATCCTCTGTACCTGTGTCGGGTTCTGTTGTATCGGGCTCAGGCTCCGTTGTATTTGTATTGGATGCCGTCCCGGAAACTCTAACGGTTTCATTCATGCTTTGACTCAACGACACGCACAGCAAAATACAAAGCGCAAGCGCCAATACTAACAATATCAGTAAAACTCTTTTTCTCATCTCTCGCTCCTTATAAAAACAGCCTACAGCCCAAAAGGCCATAGGCTGTTATTTGATTCGCTATTCTGATCAAACATAATACGGATTGAATTTCCAATCGGATGATACAATCGTGATCAATGTGCCATCATCCATCGTAATTGTAATATCTTCTCCATATTCATCAAACATATACCAAGTCAAAAACATCACACCATATGCTTCATCGTAATAGTAATACATTGAGCCACCGGCATAGTAAGTACCGATAGTGGACAGATCGATGGTACCGCTACTATTCACCTCATAGGTCACGGTATCATCAGCGTACACTCTATCGACCACAAGCGAGCCTTCACGGTTGCTTAAAAGAATGACTTTTCGACAATGAGGACATTCGACTTCAAGTCCCGAGAGGCCGGATTCAGCATATATGAAATTGCCGCAGTGCGGACAACTGCCTCTTTGAGCTGATTCTTCGTAATCATAATCGTTTTTGTCTACCCATTTCGAATTATCAATATCCCAAAAGCAAATGTCGGTCACCGTAACCGTAGTGTCTTCTCCCGAATCACCGCTGTCACCCGAATCACCCGAACCGCTATCGGTAGAGCCACTGATGACCAATCCTGCATCAATGGTATTACCATCCGAAAGAGTAATGATAAGATGCCCGCTTGCGTTAATGGTTGCCCCTATAACGCTGACACCGGGATCACCCTTTTCACCTTGAGGACCTTGCTCACCCTGAGGACCTTGCTCACCCTGAGGACCTTGCTCTCCCTGAATGCCTTGCTCACCCTGGGGACCTTGCTCTCCCTGAGGACCTTGCTCTCCCTGAATGCCTTGCTCACCCTGGGGACCTTGCTCACCCTGAGGACCTTGCTCACCCTGGGGACCTTGCTCACCCTGGGGACCTTGCTCGCCCTGGAGACCTTGCTCACCCTGAGGGCCTTGCTCACCCTGGGGACCTTGCTCTCCCTGAGAACCTTGCTCTCCCTGAGGACCTTGCTCACCCTGAATGCCTTGCTCACCCTGGAGGCCTTGCTCACCTTGAGCACCGGACAAGTCGGTGACCAGCTTGTAACCATCCGCACGTTTTACATACAATTTCGCGTTGTCCGCATCCTCAACATTATCGGTGTTAATCAGAACATACCCACCGAAAGGAACACCATCGGTCTCAAACCCGGCATTCATAGCTTCTACACTGGAGAATTCCTCCTCGATCACAATGAATTTGGTTGTCGATATATCATCGGATTCGGAGGCCTCGGAGGATACACGTTCCACTGTGCCGAATGCGTTATTGAAGTTTGTCGCCCCAACAACGCATCCGAGACACACCAGGACTACCAACAACGCAAGCCAAAACTTGCCCATGAATTACTCCCAGAAATCGACGATATCACCGGTAGTGGTACCCTTGCAGAGAACGGGACACAAAGTCACATTGGTTTTGACATCCTTATTGATGTAAAGGCAGATCTGCACCTCTGTGGCACTGGTGGGCGTAAAGACCACAGCACCGGAATAAGATTTAGCCAGCTCTGTCTCGCCGCTCATGATGGACATATACATGGTACCGTTAGAACCATTGGTCAGGGAGGAGTCAAAGATGTACGATGTGTTTGCCTCCAAAGTGATCTTACCGATCACATAAGTACCATCTGTCTCGGAGGTGCCCTTGACCTTGATCTCATTGTCATCGGTTAGCTCGATCTTGACGCCGTTTTCGCCGCTGGCGATCACACCGTCCGTACCGGCAAAGGTAACCGACTGATACAGGTTTGCTTCATTGGCTTCGCGGATGTTCCAGGTTGCAACACCAACGGCATTACTGACCACAACCGTCAGCAGCACACCCAGCATCAACATGCCTACGGCGGTCAGAATTCTTTTTGTTTTCTTACTCATGATTTATACCTCACTTTTTTATGTTTTAATTTTTAACGATGTCTTTTTCTTCCCGTCCAAAAGCCCTTCCAATATCCTCTCTTAAAAGAGCTCTTTTCGGAGTAAGAAAATATCTCTTACGTTTACGACCGTTTCTACGTCTTGCCATCGATTTTCTCCTTTGTTTTTTGATTTTGTGGGAAGTTTGGGATAGATATATCTGAGAAAAGACTATGCGTCTACTTCATACAATCACCGCCTTAAATGCAATAAAAGGGTGGGAGCCGCGCCCCCACCCAGTTCTACACGCTATGAGGGTAGCGTTATAGATAAATGTGATGCGCCTTATCCGTCCCTCAACAGAATGGCGCGATTGCCGGAAGTAAAGAAATCCCCGACTCTTCCCGGCAGAGAAGTCCGTCAAGCCTTAGCTTTGGAAGCTTCCAGAAGAATATCGGCTTTGCCGATGACGATGATATCTACCAGGGATGCAAATGAACCCTTGGAAGTATTACGGGCTTCATACTCAAATTCACAATAGTCACCCACTTTGATATCATCACAGGAGAACGGAACCCAAACGGCCTCAGCCTTGAATCCCTCCATACCCTCCACAGAACGGCGGGGCTTATCCCAGACCACATACAGGGTGCGACTAATCTTAGACTGCGGATTAGGCTTGTTTTTTTCCTCCTTGGAAATGTAACTGGTTACTTCTTTTCCTACGATAAATCCTCTCATTTTGCTTTTCCTCGCTTTTCTTTTATATGTTTTTTATGTTTATGGGGATTTCTTATTATCGCACTTATAACACCGGGCGAAATTAGAGTGAATAGACACATCTACAAACGCCTTTTCCGGCATGACTTGACCGCACTCGCGACACATCAAATGACGAACACCGCCCCAAACGACCCACTCACGACGGGCAAATACCTTGTAGAACGGGTGACGGTTTTCTTTTTCTTCTTCCGTTTCGGGAGCACTATTCTCCAGGAAATCAATGGCCATATCGGTCTCAACACGTTCCTCATATGTACCGTACTGTTTAATCAACTCCAAATATTTAGGACTTTGTGAAATCTGACGACTGGAAATAATATCAAAAAATTTCGAAGGGCCGAATATACTGATGGCAGCATCGATAGCGTTTCCGGCATTGTTCTGCACGAAATTAACCATACGCTCCAGGTTATAACCTTTGCCTGGCTTACGGTACAAGGAAATCGCACCGACTTCTTTGAGAAACTTTTTCCAGTACGGAAAACGATGCCAAACCATTTTGTTAGGATTATCGCGGGCGGGAACTTCATAGCCGTAATCCAGATAATTGGCCAATACTCCACAATAGGCTTGTCCGAGGTCCATGGGCTCGGGAGCTCCTGTAATTGGATCCTTGCCGCGCAAATAGCGCACAAATTCCAAAGCGCGTTCATCGCGCAGCTGTAACTCACATCTTACCCAATGTGGAATGGACTCTCGGACCTTTTCCCGATCCTCGGCCCCACGCATTTTTGATAGCCGCTCTGCCAATTTATCATAGATACGAACAAGCAGCAGGGACTTTGGAGAACCTATATCACAAGACATACCGTTGGTGGATTCTATCACTTGAGCATAATCGGTCTTGGCCTTATATTTGTGATTTCTGGGCCGGGTATCGTCACAAATACGATCAATATCCAGCAGACCCGAAAAATCATCAAACGCAATATCCAAACGAGTAATGCGCATAGTGTTAAGGTTATTCATGAGAGCATCAAAGATTACGTTATAATCTTTGTGAATAGAATCGGACTCAAAGGTTCTACACCCCTGGCCGCTCATTTCCAACCATACGTTATCTTGCGTACCGCCGAAATGAATTTGAATGGAGTTGTTATAGTATGAATCGCCATACCCACGAACACCGCGCCCGCGCAACTGCCACCCGGAGGTAATTCCTATCAATTTCATCATATCCTCGGGGAACATGGTTTTCGATGTGATCGAGAGCCAGTCTATCAAAATGCCGTCTTTGCGTTCCATTTTCAACGGCACCCCCAAAGATCAGATTGAATATCTGTACCCCCCTGTTAGCGGGGGGGCACAGCCCTTTTTGGACGCGCTCGCGCGTCCAAAAAGGGCCCCCTAAAGCACAAACCGGGGAAGAATCGGTCTGTAAGTTAGATTTTAACATTTAGACACATGATGTTTTCCGTGAAAGGCATTGACTTTTTTCTTTCGGCGTGCTATACTATATAAGATAATCTGTGAAGGGAGGCAGTACAATGGCGGAAACCAGAAAAAAGGTGGAAGGCGCGTATCTGCAATATCAGGGTAAGCCTCTGGTGCGCGAGGATGATACCATTATTTACGGCGATCTGAACCACGACCCCTATGTGTTGGTGTTGGAGATCATGTCCTATAAAGAAGAAGCGGGGGAGAAGGTCCCCTCTAAGGTTCTGATCCAGATCCTGGATTCCAAGGATCCCAACAACATCGTTCAGAGCGGTCAGAAGGATGGCCTGCACGATGCGTTTTCACTCGGCCTCACATGGCTTGATCTTAAGCTGAAGAAAAGTGCTATGTAACAAAAGCACCTCGTTGCTATAGCGGCGAGGTGCTTTTTGTATCCCAACGGACGGGCAACCGATCATTTCTTGCGTAGCCGACAGGCCGATCTGAAATACTGGCGGTGTTGGGCAATGTCCGAGGTACGGATACCACCCGCCATGCGGATGGATCATAATCGAATGAATAAATGTCTGGTTTTGCTGAACAAAAGTCTTGTATTTTCAGGGCTTGCATGTTAGGATAAAGGCAAGAATGCGATATGGGGAGGAAAAGCAAATGCTTTTGGATTTTTCGCAGAACGGCCTTGGTGCCGTGTTCGAGGTGACCGAAGACAAGGCGGTGCTGCTGAAGGAGTTCGGCTACGGCAATACGGCAGATGCGCGTGCGAAGGCACGAAAGACCGCGCCGATCGTTGAGGTACAGATCATCGGAGAGAATCCCGACAGTCACCATGGCTACAAGCACACTGCCACCTCCGGCGCCTGTACGCTGGAATATGTTTCGCATCGGGTGACAGAAACCGAAATCGGTAACCGTATCTCGTTTTTGCTTACAAACGGGCGTATTTCGGTAACGGTGAATTATCAGTTTTACAGCGGCATTGCCGCCGTGCGTACGTGGGCTGCGGTTGAGAATATTTCCAAGGACCCGGTGGGACTGGAGTATGTTTCGTCCTTTGCCTTTGCGGGACTGGATGCGGGAGAGCTGACGGCCGACGAAAAGATGCGGGTCTGCATTCCCCATAATGCATGGGTGCGCGAGGTGGATTGGAAGCAATATCGTCTGTCGGAGCTGGGGCTCGACATGATCTCAAGCACCTCGACCAAGCGGATCTCGGTATCCAATAACGGGACATGGTCCAGCAAGGAATACCTGCCTATGGGTGCAGTCCTTAACACCGAGCGGGAAAGTGCGCTTCTGTGGCAGATCGAGCACAACGGCTCGTGGCAATGGGAGCTGGGGGATGTCCCCTCGAAACTGCTGTATCTGCGCTTGTCCGGCCCAACGGAGCAGGAGCATCAATGGTATAAGGAGCTGATGCCGGGTGAGCGGTTTGAGAGTGTGAAGGTCTGCCTTACGGCGGCCAAGGATCTTTGCGGCGCACTGGCCGCGATGACCGCATACCGCCGTATCTTATTCCGTAATAATGCCGCAAATACTGCGATGCCGGTGATCTTCAACGATTACATGAACTGCCTGTGGGCCGACCCGACCGAGGAGAAGGAGCTGCCCCTCATTGATCTTGCGGCGGCGGTGGGGGCCGAGTATTATTGCATGGACGCCGGCTGGTATGCCGACGGCAAATGGTGGGACAATGTTGGCGAGTGGCTGCCCTCTGCCCGACGTTTCCCGAATGGCATCAAAAGAATCTTCGATCATATCCGCGCAAAGGGGATGGTGCCCGGCATCTGGCTGGAGCTGGAGGTCATGGGCATCGAGTGTCCCCTGGCCAAGACCTTTGAGGATGACTGCTTCTTTATGCGTCACGGAAAACGGGTGATCGACCACGGCAGATATCATCTGGATTTCAGAAATCCCCGCGTGCGTGCCTTTGCCGATGCGGTGATCGACCGTGTTGTGCGGGAGTACGGTGTCGGCTACATCAAGATGGACTATAACATTGACGGCGGCGCAGGTACCGAAACCGATGCGGATAGCTTTGGCGATGGACTGTTGGAGCATAACCGTGCTTACCTTTCCTGGCTTGACGGGATCAGGGAACGATATCCCGCACTGATCTGGGAAAACTGCGGCAGCGGCGGCATGCGCATGGATTATGCCATGCTGGAGCGTGCTCATATCCAGTCGGTCAGCGATCAGACCAACTATAAAAAGAATGCTTATATTGCGGCCGGAGCGCCCACTACGGTGCTGCCCGAGCAGGCCGCCATCTGGTCCTATCCGTTGGCCGACGCCGATAGCGATGCCGCGGCCTTCAATATGGTCAACGCCATGCTGCAGCGCATTCACCTGTCGGGCAAGATCATGAGTTGGAGTGATGAGGTACGGGCTCTTGTCAGCGAGGGAATTGCTCTTTATAAGACCTACCGCCATTTGATTCCCGACGCGGTTCCGTTCTACCCGTTGGGGCTCCCCGGGTATCACGATGATTGGCTTTGCCTGGGATTGCGCAGTGACGATCGCAGCTTGCTGGCCCTGTGGCGCATGGGTGGCGAGACGGATGCGGTGACCGTCCCGCTTGGCGGCAAAGCCGAGATCCTTTATCCCTCCAAGGGCGATGCGACGGTAGCGGCGGCAAATGATGGGATCCGCGTCTGCCTCCCACGCAGATACACCGCGCTTTTGATTTCACTCGATTGAGACGCAACCCGCCGCCCGCCAAATTGGCGAGTGGCGGGTTGCGCAATATTGTTATAGCATTTTTCCCGTGGCTCGGTTATAATGAAGGCAGAATGTCAAAGGGGAGGATTGCATCATGAATATGTTGATCACCGACAAAGAAAAATTGCGTCATTATACCACCGGCAACCGCATCTGGCAGGGGATCCCGAGTGTTGAGGTAACCAAAAAAGGGCGGGTCTTTATCACCTTTTATTCCGGTGGCACCAGAGAGGAGATCGGTAACTATTGTGTGCTGGTGGAATCCCGTGACGGCAAAAGCTTTGGCGAGCCCATTGCCGTGGCGGAGCTGGCCGATCACCGTTGCTATGATCCCTGCCTTTGGATCGATCCGCTGGGACGCTTGTGGTTTACCTTTGCGATCTGCCCCAATGATGGGCTCTGGGGTGTCATCTGCGACGATCCCGATGCCGACGAGTTGGTGTGGGGGAAGGAATTTTTTATCGGGCACGACATTATGATGAACAAGCCCATTGCTCTGTCCTCGGGGGAATGGCTCTTTCCCTTGGCGGTGTGGAACCATGGCGTGCGGTCTCTCCCGCCCCGATTTGACAGCAAGACGCCGGAGAAGGGCTCCTTCGTCTATAAAAAACAAGCGACAACGGTGCAAGCTTTATCCGCCTTGGAGGTGCCGATGTGCCCAACCGCTCTTTTGATGAGCATATGGTCATCGAGTTGAAGGACGGACGGCTCATGATGCTGGTACGCACCTATTCCGGTATCGGTGTCTCCTATTCCTCCGATCGCGGCCATACCTGGAGTCAAGGTACGGACAGCGGTCTTGGCGGTCCTTCCTCCCGCTTTCACATCCGTCGCCTCAGGTCGGGGCGCATCCTTTTGATCAATCATGTGGACTTTACGGGGCGTAACAATCTGACCGCTCTGCTTTCCGAGGATGAGGGTAAGACCTGGTGTGCCAAGCTGCTGCTGGATGCCCGGGATAAGGTCTCCTATCCCGATGTGGCGGAAGGGGATGACGGCTACCTGTATATCACCTATGATCGGGAGCGTGGAGGATTTCGCAAGAGCCTTTCCGAGGCCCTGGGCTATGCCCGTGAGATTCTGCTCAGCCGCATCACCGAGCATGACATTTTGCAAGGAAAACTCGTTGACGGTGGCAGTTTTTTGGGACATATCGTTTCAAAGCTGGGCGCCTACACCGGGGAAAACAAGAACCCTTACGGAGATCCCCACCTGTATTCTGACAGAGAATATGCGGCGCATCTTATGAAAAAATACGAGGGAGAGGAGCGCATCAACCGCATTTTCGATTGCTATGTTCCCCAATGTGACAGCTTACACAAATGCGCGCTGGACCGTGTAGATCAAAGGATCGCCGTATTTACGGCAGGCGGGTGTGACGATGACGGCCTGCTGACCGAGATCGTGTCCGCCATTCGCGAAATGGCGGGGACGCCCGAGCCTGTGCACCCCACGGTAGAACGCATCACCCGTTGGGTGGATGAGCACCTGACCGAGGAGCTTTCCCTTGGTGAGATGGCGGAGCACTTTTGCATGAGCCGCTATTATCTCTGTCATTTTTTTAAGCAGCAGACCGGCATTACGGTTCTGGAATATCGGAACGAGAAGCGGCTGACCCGTGCCAAACAGCTATTGGTGAGCAGTGAGAGAAAGGTGGTGGATATCGCCGCCGACTGCATCACAATTAAAAAAGAGGGCCGCACTTACATTGTAAGTGCGGCCCTCTTTTTTAATTCCAAAGGCCGTCGATATAGCGCTTGCGTCTGCGCTTGCGGACAAAGAAGAAGATGCCCGCAGCCGCACAGCCGCCAACGATCAGACAGGCCATGACGATGATCGATACATTGATCGAGCTTTCGATTTTCAAATCCTCCCACAGCTCGTTGAGCAGCATCAACCGCTCGGTGGGCAGGTTCTCATAAAACTGCATATCGATCCCGTCGGTGCCGTAAAGGATCTCCATGGCATCGGGGTGCAGCTCCTCCATGGCGGCGCGGTACTCCTCGTTTTGGGTGACCAGCTTGTTGGGGGAGGCATAACAGATATACTCTGCGTTGGCGATGGCCGCCTCCTCGCTGAGCATAAAATCGATATACCGTTCTGCAATTTCGGGGTTCTGTGAGGATGTGGGCACACACATGGCATCCACAAATACGTTGGTGCCCTCCTCGGGGTAGAAGAAGGCAAGATCCTCGTTATCCTCGTACATGGTAAAGAAATCTCCGGCATAGTAAGGGGCGATGGCGGCGGAGCCGTTTTCCATCTTGTTAAAGATTTCGTCCATGACATAGCCCTGAACAATGGGCTTCTGTGTCATCAGTAGCGACAGGGCTTCCCGCCATTCGGCTTCGTTTTCGGTGTTCACATCATAGCCCAGCTTGAAAAGCGCCGTGGCGAAGGCATCGCGTGAGTTATTGAACTGCAGAATGTTGCCCTCGTATTTTTCGTTCCACATGATGTCCCAGGAGCCGATATCGGCCTCATCCACCATAGTGGTGTTATAGATGATACCCACCGTGCCGTAGGTGTAGGGAACGGAATAGGCGTTTTCGGGGTCATAATAAGGGTTTTCGTTGCCAAACATGGATGCCATGTCGATATACTGCACGTTGGGGATGTTTTCCTTGTTCAGCTTGCGAAGCATCCCCTCCTCGATCATACGTGCCACCATGTAATCCGAGGGGACCACCACATCATAGTGGGAGGCGCCGCTGTTGAGCTTGGCATACATATCCTCATTGGAGGAGAAGGTGGAATAGTTGACCTTGACAGTCACGCCGTAGGTTTCCTTGTACCAATCCTCAAAAGCGGCGTTCACATCCGGGGAGCCCTCCGAGCCGTCGGAGATATATTCGCCCCAGTTGTAGACATAAAGGGTCACGGCCCCGTCACTGCCGCCACAGGATGCAAAGAGAGGAAGAGAGAGGGTAAGGAGAGAAAAAATCAATAGCGTTGTCAGAAATTTTTTCATTTTACCGCCTCCTTCCGCCGTTTGGTACGGTCACCGATGCCGCCTGCGAAGTTGACCAAAAGCAGCAGTGCCAGAATGGCGACGATGATCAGGGTGCAAAGGGCGTACATGCTGTATTTCACATTGTGCGCCGTCTGATTGTAGATATAAAGGGGCAGGGTCTGGAAGTCGGGGGAGCTGACGAAGTGGCTGATGACGAAATCGTCCAGCGACAGGGTAAAGCCCATGATAAAGCCCGAGATCACGCCGGGCAGAATCTGGGGGAGCTCCACCTTGAAAAAGGACTGTGCGGGGGTGCAACCAAGATCCAGGGCCGCCTCCCGCAGGGATTTGTCAAACTGACGGAAGCGGGGGAGGACAGAGAGGATCACATAAGGCAGGCTGAAGGTGGTGTGGGCGATGAGCATGGTCCAGCGTCCCAAAATATCGGAAATGTTCAGGATCCCTGCCAAGGCCACAAAAAGGAGCATCATGGAAACGCCGGTAACGATATCGGGGTTCATCATCGGGATGTTGGTCACGGCGTTGACCGCCCCCTTGACATAGCGGTTGCGCATACGGTCAAGGCCAAGGGCGGCAAAGGTACCGATCACCGTGGCCAGTGTGGCCGATCCAACGGCCAGAAACAACGAGTTTTTCAAGGATTGGAGCGCTACGCTGTCACGGAACAGCTCCCCGTACCAACGAAAGGAAAAGCCGGTATAGGAGGAAAGGGAACCGCCCTCGTTGAAGGAAAAGACCACCAGTACCAGGATCGGTGCGTACAAAAGGGCAAAGACCAGCCACATATAGGTGCGGGAAAGAATCTTCATACGATCATCTCTCCTTCCTGGTCGGAGAAACGGTTCATCACTGCCACCGAGATCAGAATCAGGATCATCATCACCAAGGACAGCGCCGCGCCTACATGATAGGTGGAGGGATACTTGAACTGTCGCTCGATGGTGTCGCCGATCAAGTCAAAGTTGCCGCCGCCCAGCTTCTGGGAAATATAGAAGGTGGAGATCGAGGGGACAAACACCATGGTGATGCCCGACAGGATCCCGGGTGCCGTCAGCGGGAGCACCACCCGAAACATGGTCTGAAAGCTATTGCAGCCAAGGTCTGCCGCCGCCTCCAGATAGCGGTGATCCATTTTCTGCATAGAGGTATAGATGGGCAGAACCATATAGGGCAAAAAGTCATAGATCATACCAAGGATCACGGCACCGCCCGTGCCGACCATGGTGACGGGCTCAAAGCCCAGTGCGGTCAGCAAGGAGTTCACCAGACCGCCGTTATCCAACAGGGTCATCAGCGAGTAGGTGCGGATGAGCAGGCTGATCCACATGGGGAGCATCAAAAGCACGGTCAGGAGCTTTTGCGTAGAGGGCTTGGAGCGGGAGATGACAAAAGCGAGAGGGTAGCCGATGAGCAGACAACAAAAGGTTGCCACCAGCGAAAAGCAGATCGATACCAGAAAGATGTGCGAGTAGGAGGAAAGCAACTCGATGTTGGAAAGGGTGAAGCTTCCGTTGGCGTCTGTAAAGGCAAAGTAGGCCACAAAAAGCAGGGGAGCCACAATGAACATGATCGCCCACACCATATGGGGCACCGCGGCGGCCCGCTCAAGAAAGGAGAGTTTCTTCTTCATTTTCGCTTGCCTCCGTATCGGGATCGGAGAGATGGTCCATCTCCTCCGAGAAGGTGGAATAGTCACCGAACTTGCCCGAATACTCGGATTTTTTCATAATGTGGATGGCGTCGGGCTCGATATACAGTCCGATCTTCTGCTCGGGGGCCACATAGTCCGAGGTCTCGATCATCCACTTAAAGCCGCAGACATCCACGATGATCTCGTAATAGTCGCCCTTGAAGGTCACACCCGAAACAGTGCCCGACAGCATGCCCTTCTCCACAGGCACCACGTCCACGTCCTCGGGGCGGATGACTACGTCCACCGCCTCGTTTTTGGCAAAGCCGCCGTCAACGCAATCAAAGGTGTGAGCGGCAAAGCGGGCCTTATTGTCGCAGAGCATGACGCCGTCCAGAATGTTGGATTCGCCGATGAAATCGGCCACAAAGGCATTGACGGGCTCGTTGTAGATATCGGTGGGTGTGCCGATCTGCTGGATACGGCCGTTGGCCATGACCACCACGGTATCGGACATGGAGAGCGCCTCCTCCTGATCGTGGGTCACATAGATGAAGGTGATGCCGGTGGCATGCTGGATCCGCTTGAGCTCGTTTTGCATATCCTTGCGGAGCTTGAGGTCAAGGGCGCCCAGAGGCTCGTCCAGCAAAAGCACGCGGGGGCGGTTGATCAGGGCACGCGCGATGGCGACGCGCTGCTGCTGGCCGCCCGACAGGGTCGCGGGACGACGGCTTTCAAACCCCTTCAAGCCCGTCATGGTCAACATTTCACGTACACGCTCTTGAATTTCGTCTTCTTTGACCTTTTGTACCCGCAATCCGAAGGCCACGTTGTCATAAACATTCAGATGGGGGAAGAGGGCATATTTCTGAAAAACGGTATTGACCTGCCGCTTGTGGGGGGGCAGATCGTTGATCCGTTCCCCATCAAAATAGACATCGCCCACATCGGGGGTCTCAAAGCCGCCGATGATGCGGAGCGTGGTGGTCTTACCGCAACCGGAGGGCCCTAAAAGGGTGACGAATTCCTTGTCGTGAATATCCAGATCGATGCCGCAGAGCACCTGCTCACCGTCAAAGGATTTTTCGATCGACCTCAGCTTGATCAGTGTGTTGTTCATTCCACATAAATACTCCTTTGGATATGAAATGAATAGCGCGAAAGGGGACGATTTCGTCCCCCTTCATATACTATCAGCGATATTGTAGCAGAAAGTATAGGAAAATGCAATAGTTTTTTCGAAATTTTTCCGCAGGAATCGCAATCTCGCGCAAAAATTCGGAAATTGCCGCAATTATTTGGAGTTTTCCGCCGAATAACTCCGCTTTTCTCTCGCATGCTCCCGAATCCTCCCGAATCCTCGCTTTTTTCTGCCCACGGTCGTCGGAGAGCCGAGCGAGAGAAACAGACGGGCGAAAAGAGAGGCGGAAAGAATGGCAAGCGTGGGATCCTCGCCGTAACGCAAAAGCAGGCAGGAGGAGAGGGCAAACAAAAAGAGCAAAGACAGATAAGAGCTCAAAAACAGGCAACGCCGCGCCGTGCTGTCACCGAAACGGGTGGCGAGAAGGGCAAAAAGCACCCGTCCCCCGTCAAAGCCTTCAATGGGCATCAGATTGAACAGTGCAAAGGAGAGGGTGGCGGCGCGCAAGGCCACGGAAAAGGGAGAGGTAGCGGATAAAAACGGCAGAGCCAGCACGATCGAGAAAAGGGGGCCGGAGGCCGCCAGAAGTGCTTCGGCCCGATAGGAGGGAAGCGCCTTTGCAGGAACGATCTTGGCTCCCATCAGGTCCAGCTCCAGCAGTCGCAAGGGAATACCCAGCAGTCGTGCCGCCAGCAGGTGGCCGCACTCATGTACGGCGGCGGCAAGGGCCGTGGCAAAAAACAGAGGGCTTTGACCGAAAGCAAGGACGGCCAGTAACAGTATAGCCCCCGGGGTGATGCGTATTTTCATCATGACACCTCCTGTTCGAATTCAATCTATGCGACAGGCGGGTTGTCCCTTGCTTTTGTACCTTTATATTTTTCTCTTGCAATCTTTTCTTTTTGTGTTACAATAGAAGCAGAAAAGAGGTGAGCCCGTGACATTCAAACAGCTTTTTTACTTTCTGTTGGCACTGCTTTGCCTGCCTTTTGCCCTTTATGGGTGCGGCGAGGAGGTCTTTGACGGTCTGCGGGTGGAGGTTCTCGATGTAGGGCAGAGCGATTGCACTCTCATTACCCGTGGGGATGCCGTGTGCATGATCGACACAGGGACGGCAACCGAGCGGAATACAGTGCAGAACGCTCTGGAGGATCGGGGCATCGATCGGATCGACTGCCTGCTGTTGACTCACCCCCATGAGGATCATATCGGCAACGCCCGCATGCTGCTCGAGACTTATGCCGTTGGGGCGCTGATCCTCTCGCCCGTGGAGAGCGACGATTGGGGATATCAGCTGGTGCTGGATGCGGCAAAGCAGGCGGGGGTTCCTTGTCAAACGGCGCAGGTCGGGGACTGCTTCTCGGTGGGTGAAGCGGTTCTGGAGGTGCTGTATGTCGGGAACGATCCTGCCGATCCCAATAACAGCAGTGTGATCGCGCGGGTGATCTACCAAGAGACGGTGTTCCTCTTTACGGGGGATGCAGAGTCTGTGGAGGAAGGCGCACTGTTGGACGCCATACCCGCCGAGCGGCTGGACTGTGATTTTCTCAAAGCGGGGCATCACGGCTCGGAAAATTCCACCGGTGCGAGGCTGTTGGCGGCTGCCACTCCGACGCATGTGGCTGTCTCCTGCGGTAAGAATAACAGCTACGGCTTTCCCGATGTCGCACTGCTGCAACGCCTTTCGGAGGCCGACGTCTTGTGGCACCGCACCGATGAGGAAGGGACGCTTTGCTATGTCAGCGACGGTAGGACCGTTCGCTTTGTTACGTAAGGAAAGGATGAGCACATGGAAAAGGAGTTGAAAACAATACCCGTTGTGGGGCGTTTTGCACCAACCCCCAGCGGCAGATTGCATTTGGGCAATCTGATGTGTGCATTGCTTGCCTGGCTTTCTGCCAAGGCCGCAGGCGGGCGGGTGCTCTTGCGCATCGAGGACCTGGATGCCGCCCGTTGCCCCTTTATGGGGGAAAATACCAAGTATTTGTTGGATGATTTGGATTGGATGGGCCTGACCTTTGACGGGGAAGTGCTATGGCAATCGGAGCGTAGTGAAATTTATCATACGTATTTCGAAAAGCTGGAACAAAAGGGCCTGATCTACCCATGCTATTGCTCCCGTGCCGAGGTCCATGCAACCACGGCGCCCCATCGCTCGGACGGCGTCCCCAAGTATGATCGCAAATGCTGGTATCGCCATTTGGCGGGGGATCCGCCTCCTGTAGGGAAGAAGCCCGCTTACCGTGTTCGCGTGCCCGATGAGGTGTTTGGCTTTACCGATCGCCTGCAGGGGGCATACAGTGAAAATCTGGAGCGGGATTGCTCGGATTTTGTGGTGCGCCGCTCGGACGGTATTTATGCCTATCAGTTGGCTGTTGTGGTGGACGATGCTCTTTCGGGTGTTACCGAGATCGTGCGGGGAAACGATCTGCTGGACAGCACGCCGCGCCAGATGTTTTTGCAGAAGATGTTCGGCTTTTCTCACCCCGTTTACTGCCATATTCCTTTGCTGACCGATGCCGCCGGCAGGCGGCTCTCCAAGCGGGAGGGGGACGGTTGTATGGAGCGCGTTCGCGCTGCTTATCCCGATCCCGCACCCGTTATCGGCGCCCTTGCCGCGGCGCTGGGGCTGATCCCGTCGCCCGAATCGGTGCGCCCCGTCGACCTCATCCCCTTGTTTGATTGGGGTAAGATCCCCCGTGATGCGGTCTGCTTACCCGAGGGATTTTAATGGGAATGATTTACAAGCAAAAAGAATACAAGAAGGGCGTGCCCGGCCGGGCACGCCCTTCTTGTATTGGTATGGGAGCAGGCCGAATGCACGAACCGAAAAGCTCGATAACGGCAGATAGCATTTATATGCAAACTATTTATTGAATATCAAGGCTTCCAAAGCGTCTGCAACTCCGCCGTCACGGCAAGAGGATGTGATATAATCGGCAATAGATTTGATGTATTCGTTGGCATTTCCCATCGCTATGCCAATACCTGCAAATTTGATCATATCGTCGTCGTTTGTGCTATCTCCCATGGCGATAGACTGCTTAATGTCGGCTCCGAAATAATCGCAAATCGTCTTGATTCCCGTTGCCTTATTACATCCTTGCAGCGGGATCTCCACATATTTCGGATGCACATATGCAACACGCCCATCTTTTTTGAGGATTTTTGCATCATCCTCTGAAACAGCATTCATAAACGATATTTTAGCCACAGGCATATCTGCATATTTTTCGAGAAACTCGTCGGTGGAATTTACAAAATTTTTTTGCCCGTGAATTTCTTTGCCGTTCATGATAACAAGACGTTCAAAGCTTTCGGCGATCGTAAAAAATCCGCGTTCTTCGCCAAAGCACATCAAATATTCAACCTCATCCTTGTCCATGCGTGCGGAAAAGATCAATTCATTCCCGATCGTGATGGCGGTTCCCATTCCTCCAACGATACCGTCGGGTTTCACCCTTTCAAGAACGGCGTCGGGGATGATACACTGCATTCTTCCCGAATTTATAAAAATTTTATGCCCACATGCTTTAGCTCTTGCCAACGTATTGGCTGTTTTATCGG
The DNA here is from genome assembly GCA_017451735.1 of Clostridia bacterium. Classification (GTDB taxonomy): domain Bacteria; phylum Bacillota; class Clostridia; order Oscillospirales; family CAG-272; genus Firm-07. Next base: position 42,259 of record JAFTNU010000040.1, on the reverse strand, counting down.
GAACGCCCTTGCCGTCAAAAATCGTACCGTCCACATCCAGAAAAATAAGGTATTTGTCCTTCGCAAGTCTTTCCATAAAAGCTTTCCCCCTTGTTCGTTTCAGAAGTTATAGCCTCTATCGGGATTTGAATATCGAAGCGGTTCCTTGCAAAGAAAAATACGAACCTCGATTACTCGGGGTTCGTATTTTCTGTGTTGGCTAGTGTTGTCAAAATAGATGCACTTGCCACAACGCGAAAACCCAGTATTTTCAAGGGTTTTGGCGTTTTTTTATCATCGAATTTCACCCAAAATCCACATTTTTGAGATTTCAAGTGTGGCCTTAATAGATGCACAATCTTCAAATATAATCGAATGGCAAATCAGGCAATTTGTAATTTGGATGCTCTTGCACATAATAAGTTCTAGCTTTTTTAATTTCCTCTAAAAATTTTTCATTGTGCCACAAAGCATAGAAATCTTTATCGCTCAGCTTTCCTGTGTTTACTCGCTTGAAATAGACCTCCCCCGTGTACACGTCAATTCTTATGCGCCTATCTCCTACAGCATGTAGATGCGGCACAGAGGGAAAAAAGTCGGGATCGGCAATATGTATATCCCACTTTTCCCCCTTTAACGGAATCTCAACACGACCATAAAACAGCTTATGATCGCCGCAAAAGAGCCATATAAAGAAATCCTCGACTTTTTCGCCTAATTTAGAGAACCATTTTTTCACGTTTTCATTCCCTCAAATGGAAGTTTGAAGTCTCGCGTAACGAAACACCCTTTCGCTTTAGATTGTAATCTCTAGAATGCTTGTTGTAAATCCCCAAGCGCCCATTTCAATCAACCTCTCAAATGTTAGGAAACAACCATGCAGCAATTGCCGCAAGCATGGATACAATAGCAATACACATCATCCATCTATTGTATTTTTTTGCTTCTGCTGCCGCCTGTTTCGCTTCTTTTAATTCTGTTTCCTTTATTTCAAGTTGCTTTTTTAACAATTCGATTTGTTCTTCCATCATGGGGAATATCGGAGAGGGCTCCATATTTTGAGGAATATGAACTTCACATTTCCCCATTTCAGAAGCTCTAAAAATCACATCTGTATCTGGCAATTTCATTAGAACACCTTTCTTCGTATAACGGACAAAGCCATAAGATAACAAACAGAATTCTTATGTATATCCTAAAAATTCCTTTTGTATATAAATTTCCAATCATTTATTTTGCTAACATCTTGGAGAGAGCTTTTTCCCAAGTTTAATAAACCCCAAGATTTCACTTTAGATTGTAGTGTCTAGAACGCTTGCTAGGTTTGTAGGGAGCATTTCTTTTTCTTGTTCTGGCAGCCTTCTGTGCAGCTCTTTTCTTGATACCCTGCATGCGTATTTTGTGAAAGAATAAACCGTCAAGAAAAGCAAATATAAGAGTTGCAATCACAACAAGGACTTGACAAATTTGCCATAGCACAAATAACGCTCCTTTGGTAAATGTCCAAAGTGCATTGAATATGGTTGCGACCGTGTTTGATGAGCTTTTTTTCTTTGCATTGTTAGACGAACGATATGTGTTTTTTGGCGCATCGCCACTTAAATGAAATGAGCCATCCATTCCCTTGTCGGTCTCCCTCTCGCCGAACTTGTGCTGTTGCTCAATTTCTTCAATCTCTATAATTTCAGCTTCGTGTTTGGCACGTACATCATCCGGAAATGTAATTGTAATGCCAAGCGATAATGATGAAGAAGTTTCTTTTTTTGATACTAAGTGTTGCTCTTTTCCCGTTATTTTTCTTTTCAATGCACTCATCACTTCCTCGGGATCATCATCATACCAACAAGGATACGGACGATCAACGGTTGTTGACAAGTACATCAGCATAGAATATAACTGCTTCGCGAATGCATAAGACAACGTGTCAACATTAGCAAGAATTTCTGCTTTTAATTGATCAGAATCATAACCGGAAATCAAAAACTCATCACTTGTATCGGCGCTCTTTTTTATCAAGCTAACAAAGCGATCGGAATATTTAGGATTGTCAAACAACTTCAAACTATATTTAAACCGATGAACGCCTAAAATAGCCATAATATTTAGTTGGGTCTCAACATCGCCTATAAAATCAATGTTCAACTCCTTTGATAAAAATTTACAGCCTGCGCTGTCTGATGCCTTACTGCCTATGAGCTTAAGAAACCCTTTTTGATAAAGAAGATAAATAATTTGCTCCTTTTGAGGAGAAAGCGCTTCATCAATCCAAGAGCGAACCTGATCTTGGGGTGCGCTGCTGCAATTTTGAATTATGGAAATAACACTTTTCGCCGACTTATCTTCCGCAACAGATAAATCTGTACTAATTTTAGAGTAAAGCAACTTTTTGCATTTATCAAATTCGGAAATGGACTGAATTTGGTTCAAGCGTGTTAGCAGTTTATAAAGTTGCACTAAAAATTCGTTAGATAAATACTCGTATTCTCTTTCAATTTTTCCTGCTAAATCAAAATGATTTATTACCATACAAACAAAATCGTTATGCCGACATTCAGACAAAAGCAAATCGCAAAAATCGTCCATTATTACGGGAGCGTCAAAATATTTTAGAGAAGAGAACGAAAAACTTTTAGAGCCGTATGTTTTGAAAAAGCCTAGTGCAACATCTGCAGAAATTGTGTCGGGAACATCTATAGTAGTGGTAAAGTATGTATTATTAAGAGAAACTTTGTTGTGCAAAACATCTTTCATTTTGTCTATCAAAGACGGGGAGGTGTTTTGTCCAACTGCATCAACGGCCTTCAAAAAGTCAAATCTATCGTAGATATCCAAGGAAATAAGCCATTTTAAAAGCGTTTTGCTCGAAATCTTCTCTGGAGATTTTTCCAATCTGTCGGCAATACTCTTTTGCATTTTTTTATAGAGAAGATGCGAGCTTTTTACTAGCATTTTTGTACAAGGAGAGCTTTCGATTGATATTTCTTGCCTCTCAACAAAACGGCTATGCCTATTGCCTTCATTAATTGGTACATAATTTGAGGTTTCGAGCAGAGAATTGTAAATATCACAATTTCGTGTATCACAATCTGCATGCTCCAAGATAGCGGGACAGTGGTTGAGTATGCAATGCTTGCATTGCGATGATTGATCGACGCTTAACTTATATCGCGATGGTGGGACGTGAAAACTGTGACCCTTAGGGCAAGTCAAAACAACAAAAGTCCCCGCTTTGATGCTAACATTTTGGGGAAGAAGATTGCCATTCTTTTCAAAATCCCAAAATTTCATAAGACATGTTTTCGTTATGTTGTCTTTTTGATAGGCGGTTATATATTGTGCATATATATTAGGACGATCTTCAATCAACTTTTCTTTTGTCAATTTGAAAGTATCAAGCGAAAGTTGAATATCATCCGTAAGATTGAATTGATTAACGGTTATATATGTTTTTATAGATCTTATAACCTCGTTAATAACCTCTTGTAAGTGAAGTCCTGTATCACCAGATAAAGTTTTACGATAGATAACTTCTCCAAAGTTATCTTCCAAATCGGCGAGCCCGCTTTCGCGAACTCGAAGCAAATGTGCCCCAGCATTTTTAAGCACGCTATTTTTGTGATAATCCCTATCGATTTTGTTTTTATGCCAAAATGCTCCATCATATTCAATTGCAAAATGAAGGCAAGGAATATAAATATCTATCTCTATTTCGCCACTATCATCAAAGGTATATTTGCCTCTGTTAATAGCATCTTTAAATAGTCGCTTGACATAATAGTAAATCGCCTGTTCTTCAAATGATGTTCCTTGAGGCGAACGCATTCTTTCAGCCACGGTTGCTTGAAAAGAATGTCCGTAACGCGGCTTCCACCAAACCAATTTTAAGGAAGAAACCAAAAAATCTTTAGGATCAATTTCGTTCTTTTCATAATCCCATTCATCTTCTACTAATTCAGGGTATATGCGCCAAACACTTTCGCGGCTTTTTTCATCGCAAGTTGGACAATGCTTTTTTCTTAAAAAAGATGATACGGATTGTTCAAAACTTGTATTGCACCGGTCACATTTCCACCACACAATTTTTGTGGATTGCGATGTTACACTGGTGTCAAGAATGGTGTTTTTTTCATAATCCCAATGTGCGAGTATATCCGGGTGTGTTTGCTTTATGCTTTTAGGTTCAGAAATGATTCGCCGCGACAAACAGCCGCAACTTCTTATATTGCCTTTTGCAATTCCATCGAAAGGTTTAATCGTTTCTTCCCCACAATCGCATCTGCACTTTGCGCATATTTTGTTGTTTTCATCTCTAAAAAAAGAAAGCAGGGTGAGATTAAACACTTTGGTGCCTATTTTAGAGGCAAGGTAAAAAGGGATTTCGGTGGTTGTTCTTTGGTATGTCAAAAATTCCTCGTATGTGCCAAAAAAGAAATTTTCTTTCGACCAAGGATAACTTGTATATTTTCTATAGCATTTGCAGGATGGGTTTTGATAAAACAACTCTGCAAAAGACTCCAACGAGGAGAAAACATCACTATCTTTGATTTTATCCCACTCTTTTAGTAGCTTTGAATTGGTTAAATCGTAAGACATGTTGCACCTCCGTTTTGATCAATACACGATGTCAAGCATCTTTGCATCATACTCCATCAATATTATAACAAATTTATCCATCTTTGCCAAGACCTTGCGAAGAAATCGCGTTTTCCAGACACAATTATTTAACAAATTCAAAAATAAAAAAGGGCAGAATCTTCACGAGAATCGTGAAAATTCTGCCCTCAAAATGGGTGGGTAGGGGTTCATGTCCCTATCAGACCCCCAAAAATGCGAAATGCATCTTTTATTTTTACTTCAAAAAAATCGCATGAAAAAACCCCAGAAGCCTTGTGGCGTCTGGGGTTTCGTTGCCTGCATCTATTAAGGCAACATAATATGGTGCGAGAAACGGGACTTGAACCCGTACGGTGTAAACCACACGCCCCTCAAACGTGCGCGTCTGCCAGTTCCGCCACTCTCGCATGGCAACGGTATTATTATACTCAAACCATGGGCAATTGTCAAGCCTTTTTACAAAAGTTTTTGGAAAGTTTTTTAAAATATAACGAGAAGGGCAAGATGGGCTTGCGGTTGTACGGCCAAAGATCCGGGGCGATGGGGTCGCCGATCGCATGAGAGCGGAAATTCATTTTTCCTCTTGGATTTGACTTGCAAAACATGGGCAGATGTGATATACTATATAAGATACAATTTTGCGGAAAGGAGATCGTCAATTGGAAAAATTTGATCAATGGCCCTTGCTTGGCGGAATCTCCTCTCCTGCCGATCTCAAAGCGCTCCCGCCCGAAAAAATGGCGCCCCTTGCCGCCGAGATCCGCGATTATCTGATTTACCGCGTGACCGAGAACGGCGGACACCTGGCCTCTAACCTGGGGGTGGTGGAGCTCACGCTTGCCATCCATCGGGTTTTTGATGCACCGCGTGACCATATCATTTTTGATGTGGGGCATCAGAGCTATGTGCACAAGCTGCTCACGGGAAGGAAGGAAGCCTTCGACGCTCTGCGCCAACCGGGGGGCATCTCGGGCTTTACCAAGCGCTCCGAGAGCGAGTATGATGCCTTTGGGGCGGGGCATAGCTCCACGGCAGTGTCTGCGGCCATCGGTATGGCCGAGGCGGAGTACCGTAAGGGCAGCGATGCCTGGACGGTTGCGGTGATCGGTGACGGTGCATTGACCGGCGGGCTTTCTTACGAGGGACTGAACAATTGTGCCAGGCACTTGCGGCTGATTCTGATCATCAATGAGAACGAAATGTCCATATCCCCCAACACGGGGCGATTGGCGCGCCATCTTTCCAAATTGCGCATTTCGCGCAATTATCTCAAAACCAAAGAGTTTGCCTCAAGCGCTTTGCGGCATCTGCCCTTGATCGGCCGCCCCATCTATAAGGTACTGCGTTGGACCAAGCGTCGCATCAAGCATCTGCTGTATCACGAAAACCTCTTCGAGCACATGGGTATCCGCTATCGCGGCCCCGTGGAAGGAAACGATACCGCGGGGCTGGAGGAGCTGCTTCGTCATGCCAAAAGGCTGGACTCTGCGGTGATCCTGCATGTCAAGACCAAAAAAGGCCTGGGTTATCCTCCTGCCGAGGAGGACCCCAATACCTACCATGCATTGCCGCCGTCCGGAAAAGCGGCAAACGGTATCACTTTTTCCGCTATTTTCGGCCAAGAATTGACCGCACTGGCCACACAGGATCAGCGCATTTGTGCCATCACCGCCGCCATGAGCTGTGGTACCGGCCTGGAGCCCTTCCGCCTGACGCATCCCACACGTTTTTACGATGTGGGGATCGCCGAGGGGCACGCCGTGACCTTTGCGGCAGGGCTTGCCGCCGGAGGAATGCGCCCCGTGGTGGCCGTTTATTCCACCTTTTTACAGCGTGCCTATGATAATATTCTGCATGACGTAGCGTTGCAGAATCTCCCCGTGATCCTTTGTATCGATCGTGCAGGACTGAACGCAGGGGATGGCCCTACCCATCACGGCGTGTTCGATGTGGCCATGCTCTCTGCGCTTCCGAATGTTCATATTTATGCTCCCGTCACCGGTGCCGGGCTTGCCGCATCCCTGCGTGCGGCTTTGGAGGATACGGGCCTTTCTGCCATCCGCTATCCCAACGGGTGTGAGGATCCCCGTATTCTCAGTGCCTTTTATCCCGATGGTGCCGATGACGGAAGACCCATTGGCGTGCGCGCTTGGGGGGATCCTGCCCCCAAGACGGCGTTGACGATTGTGACCCATGGCCGCATGGCCGGTGTGGCGCTGGAGGTTGCCGGGCAATTACGCGCGCAGGGAACACCCGCGCAGGTCCTGTTGTGTGAATATCTGGCACCGTATGATGATTTGGCCGACCGGATCATGCCTCTGTTGGGCGGCGACATTCTCTTTTTAGAGGAGGAGGTGCGGACGGGAGGCTTTGGTATGAGCCTTTCCGACGCCTTGGAGAAGCGCGGCGCTTTTGCGCATCGCCGTCGGCGGATATTGGGTACGGAGAACGGATTTTTAATCCCGTCCGCAGGGCAAACGCCCTTACAGGCGGCGGGCCTGGATGTCGCTTCGGTTTTGAAGGCGGCACGGAATTTCATAGAAAAGGAAGGACAATCAGATGCTGAAAGTTGAACGCACTGCGGTGATGAATTTTGAAAACGCCATTCGCGGCGCCCGCAATCCCATGAATAGCTGGGCGCGCATGGATAGTGCCTATGACGAAAAAGGAAATTTTGTACTGGGGCCCAACGACCTGGATCTGGCCAAGCGCCTGGCCCGTGCCGGCAGTGACCACCGTAAATATCTGCGTCAGGTGTTTGTCTCGGTGGATATCACCGCGCCGCTGTATTGGTGGAAGGAGTTCGACACCTACAAGGTGGGCACCGTGGCCAATTCCTGTTCCACCATGCACAAGATCCACGTAAAGCCCTTTGAACGGGATGACTTTTCCCATGATTATCTGGACGAGGGCGGCCTTGCCGCATTGGATGCCGTGATCGCTTATCTGGAGGCCGAGCGAGTCAAATTCGTCGCGGATAAAACAAACAAGCAGGCCTGGCACAACATGATCCAGATCCTGCCCACCTCCTTCAATCAGATGCGCACTGTGTCCCTGAATTATGAGATACTGATCAACATCTACTATGCCCGCCGCACTCACAAGCTGGCGGAGTGGCACACGCTCTGCGATTGGATCATGTCCTTGCCGTATGCGAAGGATCTGATCGCCGTTAAGGAAGAGCAATAAGCAAGCCTCCATCCATCAGGATGCGCCATTGCGGAAATCCGCAATGGCGCATTTTCATCTTGCTAAATTTATTGAAATATGATATACTTGACACAGTCGATAAAAGCGAGGTAACCCATGAAAAAATACAGATTACAAATCGGCCTGGATGTAGACGATATTTTATACGATTGCAACGCTTATGCCCTGGAGCGGTTGAACCGCGAGGAGGGCATCGAGCCGCCCTTGCGCATTTACGATATCCATGGGTGGGGGAGGGGGCAGAATCGCGCCGACGGGCGCATCCGCTATTTCTCCGATCCCGATTTTGTGGCGTCTCAGCCCATTCTGCCCGGCGCCCGGGAGTTTGTGCGGCAGTTGACCGATGTGGCCGAGGTGTTCTTTGTCTCGGCGGTACCTCCTGCCTGCATGAGTGCCCGCGCCCTTCGGCTGCGGGAGGATTTCCCCGAGGTGCCCGCCGAAAATATCCTGCTGGGCACCCGCAAGGATCTGGTGCGCCTGGATATCCTGTTGGATGACGGTGCCCACAACATCTCCCACTCCCCCGCCACCTATCCCGTACTGTTCCGCAAGCCCTGGAATACCCATCTGTCGGGTCTGCTTTCGGTGAATACGTATGACGATTTTCTGCACTTGGTCGAGATGCTGCGCGCGGCATCTGCCGCACCCCGCCCCGATCTGCACGCGGGCGGTGTGATCTGTCTGGTGGGACCAACGGGTAGCGGCAAAAACGAGATCGCGGCTACCCTGGTGCGGGAGCACGGCATGCGTAAGCCCGTTTCTGCCACCACCCGTCCCCGCCGTGCAGGGGAGACCGATGCCGACTATCGTTTTCTTACAGAGGAGGCCTTCCGCGCCGAGGCGGAGGCAGGGCATTTCCTTGAGACCACCGTGTACAGCGGGTATCATTTCGGCACCACCGCCGCGGAATTTGACCGCATTGTGGGGGAGGGGAAGATCGCGGTGATTCCCATTGACATTTGCGGTGCCCTGACCCTGAAAAACCGATACCGTTCGCGGGCTATTCTGATATTTATCCGCCGCAAACGGGAAAAAGTGATCTTTGATATCGTCTCCCGGCCCCTGGATTCTCGAGACAAGACCTGTCGTATTCTCTCGCTTGACGATGAATACCGCAACGAGGATCTGTGCGACCTGACGGTTCGCACCGACGGTGAGGCGGATGCCGTACAGTCTATCCTGTCAGCCCTTACCGCCGGAGCCGTATAAAATAACAATCGGTAGAAAAAATTCTTCGCAGATTCTCCCATTCTCCATAAAAACCGAAAAAAGCCTTGACATCCACAGGGTTATGCGCTATAATGACAACGGAGCGGTAGCTCCGAAAATAAGCGCATTTTTGCATGCAAAAATGCCCCGCAAGCCCGCTTGCGGGGCAAACGGTGTACAAAAGCGACAATTTGAAAGGAAGACCGATCATGAAAAAAGTATTGTCCTTGTTGCTGGCAGTCTTGATGCTGGCCACCACTGCGATCGCCTTCTCCTCTTGCGGTAAGAGCAACGACGATTTTGTTGCCGTCGATGCTACCGACCTGCTCAAAGAGGATTTCGGTATCGCCGTAAAGAAGAATTCCCCTGAGCTGCTGGCAGCCATCAACGCAGTTGTTGATGCTTGGGTTGCCGACGGCACCATGACCAAGTATGTGGATTACTACACCGCATTGGCCGATTATGCCGAAAAGGGCGGTACAGCCCCCGATGCAGGCACCTTGAAGACCTCTTGGGATTTCGGTTCGGCTACCGAGGTCATTACCGTCTATACCGAGTCCGGCTTTGCTCCCTTTGAATTCATTTACAACAACGAGGTCGTGGGCGTTGACTTTGCCATCATGAACCAGGTTGCCGTGAACATGGGCAAAAAGGTTGAGGTCAAGGACATTGCTTTTGATACCATTCCTACTTCTGTCAAGTCGGATACCGGCCTGGCTGTGGGTGCCGCCGGTATGACCATTACCGACGAGCGCAAGCAGGAGGTTGATTTCTCCAGCATTTACTACAGCTCCACGCTGGTGGTGGTCTCTGCCAAGGATGTGGCATATGACAGCGTTGCCGATCTGGCCGGCCTCAAGGTCGGTGTGCAGGAGGGTACCAGCGGTGACTTGATCATCTCTGCCGCCAAGACCGATGCGGGTTACTCCTACGAGGTCGAAAAGGATGACGGTACCACCGAGACGATTGTGGTTAAGGCCGCCGGTGCAGAGGTTTCTCAGTATAAGCAGTATGCTCTGGCCCTGGCCGATCTGAAGGCAGGCCGTATCGATGCCATTCTGATGGATAAGCTGCCCGCACAGACCATGCTGAGCGCCGCCGAATAATTTTCAAATAACATATTGACGAAGGGTGAAGGGGCATGTGCTCGTTCACCCTTCCGAATGAGAAGGGGAAATATGAAAGAATTGTGGACACGGTTTTCCAAGGCCTTCATTGTGCAGGATCGTTGGAAAATGTATCTGGAGGGTCTGGGCAACACCCTGCTGATCGCACTGATCGCCGCGGCGATCGGCATTGCCATCGGCGTGTGTATGGCCATGATCAAGTATATCAATAAGAAAACCGGAAAGCTGAAGGTTCTTGCCAAGATCTGTAATTTTTATATTACCATTGTGCGCGGCACTCCCGTGGTTTTGCAGTTGATGATCCTGTATTTCGTGGTTTTTGCCTTCTGGGATAACGGCATCATGATCGGCGCCATCACCTTTGGTATGAACTCGGGTGCCTATGTGGCCGAGATCGCTCGCTCGGGCTTTGAGAGCGTGGATGACGGTCAGATGGAGGCGGGCAGATCGCTTGGCCTTTCCACCTGGCAGACCATGCGTTCTGTCATCATTCCCCAGGCGGTCCGCAACTGCCTGCCCCCTCTGTTCAATGAATTCATCATGCTGGTCAAGGAGACCGCGATTGTGGGCTATGTGGGAATCTATGATCTGGGTAAGATCCCCGGTTTGATCCAGTCCCGTACCTTTGACTATCTGTTCCCGCTTCTGATTGCGGCGGTGCTTTACCTGATCGTTGTGCTGGCGTTGACCAAGGTGCTGCACATGATCGAAAAGCGCTTGGCAAAGAGTGACCGTAACGGGGGAGGTGTGACAAATGGAAAATAAGAAGCCCTTGATCGAGGTCAAGGAATTGTCAAAAAGCTTTGGCAGCCTTGAAGTGCTGAAGTCGGTCTCGGTAGACATCATGCAGGGCGAGAAGGTCGTCATTGTGGGAGCTTCCGGATCGGGTAAAAGTACGCTTTTGCGATGCCTGAACTGCCTGGAGGATCCTACCGGCGGTGCCGTGATTTTTGAGGATGAGAATATTGCCGATCCCAAGGTAGATATCAATGTGCACCGCCAGAAAATGGGGATGGTGTTTCAGCAGTTCAATCTGTTCAATAACAAAACCGTGCTGCAAAATATTACGCTGGCGCCTGTGATGTTGCGCAAGCGCAAGCTGCGTCAGGAAAAGATCAGACACTTTTTCCGCAAAGGGGAAAAGCCCACGCTTACCAAGGAGCAGATCCTGGAGGAGGAAAATGGGAAGGCCATGAAGCTTCTGGCGCGTATCGGTCTTGAAGATAAGGCCAATGTGTATCCCTCCACTCTGTCGGGTGGTCAGAAGCAGCGTATTGCTATTGTACGCGCTCTTGCCATGAACCCCAAGGTCATGCTTTTTGACGAACCTACCTCGGCCCTTGACCCCGAAATGGTCGGCGAGGTGCTTGATCTGATGAAGCAGCTGGCAAACGAGGGGATGACCATGGTCATCGTGACCCATGAGATGGGCTTTGCCCGTGAGGTGGCAGACCGAGTCCTGTTTATGGACGGAGGCGTCATTGCCGAGCAGGGAACGCCCGAAGAGGTGTTCGGAAATCCCAAGAGCGAGCGTCTCAAAGCCTTTCTTGCCAAGGTGCTTTGATCAAAAAGAGGCAACGGGTGCGATTTTTTCGCACCCGTTGCCTCTTTTTTCTGTATCTGTTAACAAAAAAAGCGGCGCACCATATACTGAATAATAGTTTTCGGTAAGGAGGTGCACCTATGGGAAAATATTTCGGCACCGACGGGTTTCGGGGAGAGGTGGGTCGCGTTCTGACCACCGATCACGCCTTTGCCATCGGTCGCTATCTTGGGGCACGGTTCGGTGGCACGCGCGGCGCGCGTGTGGTGATCGGCAAGGATACGCGCCGCTCCTCTTATACACTGGAGTATGCCCTGGTGGCGGGGTTGACCGCTTCGGGGGCAGATGCACATATTCTGCACGTGACTACGACGCCCTGCGTGTCATTTGTGACCCGTACGGAAGGGTTTGATTGCGGTATTATGATCTCCGCCAGTCATAACCCGTACTTTGATAACGGCATCAAGCTGTTCGGCAGAGGCGGAGAGAAGATGGAGGATGACGTCATTGCCGGCCTGGAGGCCTATCTGGACGGCGGCGAAGAGCTTCCCTTTGCTACAGGGGAACGGATCGGTGTGGCGGTAGATTATGTGGCGGGCAGAAATCGCTATATCGGTTATCTGATCTCTCTGGCGACCGTTTCCTATCGGGGGATGAAGGTAGGCCTGGATCTGGCAAACGGCAGTGCCTGGAGCATGGCCAAGAGCGTGTTTGATGCCCTCGGTGCCACCACCTATGCCATCCACAATCGGCCGGACGGATGTAATATCAATCGGGGATGTGGCTCTACCCATATGGAAGCACTGCAAAGGCTGGTGGTGGAGCAGGGGCTTGACGTGGGCTTTGCCTTTGATGGGGATGCCGATCGCTGTATTGCCGTAGATCCGCAGGGACGCGTGGTGGACGGTGACGCCATTCTTTATGTGATGGCACGTAGCATGAAGGCAAAGGGAGCCCTGGATCATGATACGGTGGTTACCACGGTCATGTCCAATTTCGGCTTGTACAAAGCCCTTGAGCGTTACGGTATTGCCTGTGAGCAGACTGCCGTCGGTGACAAATATGTCTATGAGCGGATGTCAAAAAAGGGGTATTGCCTCGGGGGTGAGCAGTCGGGACATATTATTTTCAGTAAATTTGCCAATACGGGGGACGGCATCATAACCGCCATCTGCCTTATGGAGCAGATCTGCACCGCAGAGTGTTCTCTGGCTGATCTGATCGAGGGGTATGTCCCCTATCCCCAGGTGTTAAAAAATTTGCCCGTGACCGATAAAAAAGCCGTTATGGCAGATAAGGAGGTGCTGTCCGCCGTGAAACGAGCGGAGGCGGAACTGGGGACGCGGGGAAGGATGCTGGTGCGCGCCAGCGGAACCGAGCCTGTGGTGCGGGTCATGGCGGAAGCGCAGGACGAGGAACTCTGCACCAAATATGCGGATCTTGTGACCGAGACCGTAAAAAAGAGAGGATTCCTGCTATGAAATATGAATGGAAGATTGCCGATCTGTTTGATCTGTCTCATACCGTTGCGGGGGATTTTTTGAGGAAATGCCTGTATCCGTGGGAGGTCTTGGAGCATATCGGGGCATGGATCCTCGCCGTTGGAGGAGACTTGTCCGCCGAGTTTTATGATCACCCCGCCGAGGGGATCTGGATCGCAAAAAACGCCCGGGTGGCGCCGACCGCGTCGATCACAGGCCCTTGCATCATCGGTGAAAATGCCGAGGTGCGCCATTGTGCTTTTATTCGCGGGAAGGCGTTGATCGGGTGCGGGGCGGTGGTCGGAAATTCCACCGAGCTGAAAAATGTGATCTTGTTCGATGAGGTACAGGTGCCGCACTTCAATTATGTGGGGGATTCGATCCTCGGGTACAAGGCCCATCTGGGTGCCGGGGCGGTGACCTCCAATGTCAAAAGCGACAAAAGCCCTGTGGTGATCCGTTGCGGTGAGCAAAAAATAGAAACGGGGCGCAAAAAAGTGGGCGCTTTTATCGGTGACCGCGCCGAGGTGGGATGCGGCAGCGTGCTCAATCCCGGATGCGTGCTGGGGCAGGGAAGTACGGTCTATCCCCTTTCCTCGGTGCGGGGGGTGATAGCCCCGGGGGTCATTTATAAAAGCCGCAATGAGATCGTACCGCGTCGATGATGCAGACCCCGAAAATTGTTGCAAAAACTTTGTTAATTTCTTCGCAAATACCGTTGACAGACGAGCAAAAACAAGCTATACTTAAGGTATAAAATTTACACGTCCACCCATGGGGGATGTGAGTGAGAGAGGACAGGATATGAAGGTCTTATTGACAGGTGGTGCCGGTTACATCGGCAGCCATACCATTGTGGAGATGTACGCGGCAGGCCGTGATGTTGTGGTAGTGGATAATTTTGTCAACAGCTCCCCCCGCGTGATGGAGCGTGTAGAGGAGATCACGGGAAAGAAAACTCCCGTGTACAATGCCGATGTGGCCGACGAGGCGGCATTGGATCGCATTTTTGCCGAGCACAAGATCGATGCGGTGGTGCATTTTGCGGGTCTGAAGGCCGTGGGCGAGTCGGTACGGATGCCCTTGGAGTACTATGCCAACAACATCGACTCTACCCTGGCACTTCTGCGCGCCATGAAGAAGGCCGATGTGCGTAAGCTGATCTTCAGCTCCTCCGCCACCGTTTACGGTACACCCGAAAAGTGCCCCATTACCGAGGATATGCATACCGGCGATTGCTCCAATCCTTACGGCTGGACCAAGTTCATGATCGAGCAGATCCTCAAGGATTACAGCCATGCCAACCCCGAGATGCAGGTGATCCTGCTCCGTTATTTCAACCCCGTTGGCGCACATAAAAGCGGCCGCATCGGTGAGAGCCCCCGCGGCATTCCCAACAACCTGATGCCTTACATTACCCAGGTGGCCGTGGGTAAGCGTGCCGAGCTTTCGGTTTACGGTAACGACTACCCCACCCCCGACGGTACCGGTGTGCGCGATTACATCCACGTGGTGGATCTGGCCCGCGGTCATGTGGCGGCATTGAACTATGACAAAAACGGTGTGGGCATCTTCAATCTGGGTACCGGTGTGGGCTATAGCGTGCTGGATATGGTCAAGGCCTTCAGCACCGTCAATCATGTTCCCGTGCCCTACCGTATTGTGGAGCGTCGCCCCGGCGATATTGCCACCTGCTATGCCAACTCCGAAAAGGCAGAAAAGGAGCTGGGCTGGCATGCCGAGTACGGATTGGAGGATATGGTGCGCGACTCCTGGAACTGGCAGTCGCACAATCCCAACGGCTACGAGGATTGAATCGTTAAAAACGGTAAAAAGGCGGAAGTGCTTCCGCCTTTTTCATGTGTCGGATGCTTTGAGTAGCCGGATCTCTTTGATTGAAAAATTTTCAAAAACCTATTGACATTTGATGGAATGGAGCGTATAATATGCCACTGTGCAGATCAATTAAAATTTCATAGGATCTTTCATCGGAGGACTGTGCATCGCAATGCACGAAACGCGTTTCGCGTTTCACGGTCGAGAAGAAGATGTCGAGTGCGCTCGGTTGATTCAAAAAGATTTTCTTTTTGGATCATGACCGAGTGCTTTTTTTGTGCCGAAAGGAGTGCTATAGCCATGACGAAAGACACGGATCTGTTGTATGCGCAAACACCGCCCGTTAAATTGTTTTTTACCGCCGCCGTCCCGGGTGTGATCGGTATGTTTGCCATGTCTGTTTATAACATTGTGGAAGGTATTTTTGTCGGTCAGTTCATTGGCGGAGATGCGTTTGCCGCCA
This sequence comes from Clostridia bacterium, assembly GCA_017451735.1. Taxonomy (GTDB): domain Bacteria; phylum Bacillota; class Clostridia; order Oscillospirales; family CAG-272; genus Firm-07. Next base: position 26,797 of record JAFTNU010000040.1, on the reverse strand, counting down.
TGAACCTTGCCATGCCGTTTGTGTTTATCACCTTTGCGTTGTCGGATATGATTGGTGTGGGCTCCTCCGTTCCTATATCTATTGCCCACGGCAGACAGGATAAGCAGTATGCCAATAACATATTCACCTGCTCCGTGCTCCTGATCTTTCTCACTGCTATTGTAACGGGTGTTCTCATGTTCACCCTTGCACCCACGCTGATCCGCCTGATGGGAGCGGAGGATGAGGTCGCACGTCTGGCAACGCTTTATCTTCGTATCAATGCTATGATGAATCCCTTGACAACACTGGTGTTTGCCATGGACAACTATCTGCGCATTTGCGGCTTTGTGCGGGGAAGCATGATATTGAATCTGTTCATGTCGGCCTTGCAGATCTGCCTGCTGGTGGTATTTGTTGTGTTCCTTGATATGGGGCTTGCAGGCTCAGCCCTGGCCATCAATCTTGGTATGGCGATTTGCACGCTCATCGCAATGATCCCTTTCATCAAGGGCAGGGCATTGCTCAGATTTACAAAGCCGCGTTTTGAATTTTCCGTATTAAAAAAGACGGTTGCTTGCGGCTCACCCACCTTTTTAAACAATATTGCCGGTCGGCTTTTTTCACTTGTGATGAATGTATTGCTGATCCGTATGGGCGGTACGCTGGCGGTCTCCGCCTTCTCGGTGCTGATGTATTGCAGCGATCTGGTGCAACCCTTTCTTTACGGTCTTTGTGATTCCATGCAGCCTTCTATCGGCTTTAACTGGGGAGCGGGAAATTACAAACGGGTCAAGAGCCTTGCAAAATGCGTCTTTGCCGCGACTGCCGCAGTTTCTTTGGTTGCGGTGCTGTTGATGCTCTTCTTCCCACTACAGATCGCGTCTGTATTTGTGAACCGTAGCGACACAGCTCTGCTGGAGCTGTCAACACATGCCTTGCGACTGTTCAGCCTTGAGTTTTTCTTTTGGTGGTTCGGGTATGCAGCACAGAGCTTTTACAATGCAATCGAAAAGCCCAGGCAAGCAACCGCTCTGACCTTGTTGACGGCCATCGTCTTTCCGCTTGTGATGGTTGCCGTGCTGTGGCCGATGGGGCTTGACGGATTATGGCTCAATCAAGCTGCATCCTATGTTCCTGTTGCAATTGTTGCCTTTGTCATGCTGCGTAAGACGCAAAAAAATATGAGATCCCGGATGAAATAAACGAGGAACAAGGTACAGTGATGAAAATCACTGCTGCCGACCGAGAATCGGAAAATATGAATTTGACAAGTAACGGAGGATAAGATGAATCATACAAGAGGTAAAGCTTATTTTTAAAAACGTAGCGCCGGCGATCCTGGCCAATGCCTGTGTGTTCCTGTTTTCGGTGGTTGACGGGATCTTTGTCGGACAGGGCGCAGGAATGCAGGCTTTGGGGGCGGTCAATCTTGCATTGCCCTTTGTGCTGATTGTGCAGGCTCTCAACGCCATGGCAAGTATTGGAGGTGTGACCATTACAGCCATCCGCTTTGGGCGCGGGGATAAGCAGGGCGCGCAAGATGCTTTTATGCATGCGGTCACCGTAAATTTTTTGGTGGGGTGTCTGGTGACGCTCATCGGATGCGGCTTGACAGCGCCTGTTTGCCGTTTGCTGGGTGCCACAGGCAATTATTTTGAGCTTGCAAAGGACTATGTGTTCTGGTGGGCGCTGTTTGCCATTGCCAACTCGGTCTCTCTTAATTTGCAGTCCTTTTGCCGCAACGACGGAGATCCCGGATTGGTGGCGGTAACGAATGTAGTGATCACGGTGCTTAATATTTTTCTTGACTGGCTTTTTGTATTTCCGATGCAAATGGGAGTGAAGGGGGCAGCCATTGCCACAGGTATTTCTCAGGTGGTGGGGCTTTGCGTGATCCTGACGCATTTTGTATTAAAAAAAGGGGAGCTTCGTATTCAAAAATACAAGCCGCAGGGTAAACTATACCGCAAGATCGTATTGCGCGGATTGCCTGAGGCCATTGCCCAGTTCTCTACACCCGTTACTACATTTTGTATGAACCGGACGCTGATGTCGACTTACGGTGACATCGGGATCAATGCGTTTTCGATCATTTCCTATCTGTCCTCCTTTACCATGTCGGTCTTTTTCGGCGCTTCCGAGGGAATGCAACCCCTGTTCGGGCAGGCGTACGGTGCAAAAGAGGATGAGAAACTCAGGCATTACTACCGTGCGGGGCAGATCATCAGTGTTGTGGGCAGTGCGCTTTGTGTGGCGATCTATGTTATTTTTCCGCATGCACTCTGTAAGCTTTTCGGTGCAGATGATGTGACCATTGATTTTACGGCCGACCATATGTGGGAGTACTGCTGGGGCTTTATCGTAGGTAGCATCAATACGATGATATCGGCGTATTTTTATTCCACCAAGCGCTCGGGACAGGCGATCGCTCTCAATATTGTCAGGAGCCTTGTGATGAACAGTCTTGTGATTACCTTTGTGCCGATGGTATTCGGTAAGGCGGTGGTCTGGCACACCTTCGGTATTTTTGAGGTGCTGGTTCTGATCGTTGCACTGACGATCAAAAAGCTCTCCGAGCGCAGAGGAATCGTTTATAAATAAAGAGAAAATTTCATCTCACGCGGTGCTCAAAGGAAAATTGGTGGATTTGCCGACAGAAAATTTGCTGATTTTATGAAAAATGTCTCTTGCATAAAATTTCGTTTTGTGGTAAAATTATATACAGTAAGAGATCTCAGCGGGATCGCTGCCGCCACCGTGACGACACCTTCCCGCCATTTTTGTAGCCAAACGAGACAGCAAGGAGGGATGCGCTATGTTTCAGATCGGAGAACACATCGTTTACGGGATCAACGGTATCTGCCGTGTGGCGGAGATCGGTCCGTCTCCCTATGACAAAGAGGATCCGCGCACCTTTTATCTGCTGATTCCCGTCAATAATCCCATGAGCTCGACCATCTATACGCCCGTGGATAACGAGCGGGTGCCCATGCGTCGTCTCATGACCCGTGAGGAGATCGAGGCGCTGATCTCTGCCATGCCCGGGATCGAGACCTTGACGGTGCCTATGGAGAAGCAGCGGCGTGAGATCTACCGTACTGTCATCGGGGAGCTGAAGCCCGAGGGGTATGTGAAGGTCATCAAGACCGTGCGCCGTCGTCGCGCCGAGCTGACCGCCGCCCACAAGCATTTTCCCGTGACCGATCTGGAGTACGGGCGGCTTGCCAAGCACCTTCTGTGCAGTGAGTGTGCTCATGTACTCGGTATGTCCGAGGAGGATGTGGACCGCTATATCACCGATTGCATCGGTGAAGCCGAATAAGCTAAGAGAGCCCCGGGCCACGGCCCGGGGCTCTCTCCTTTATTTTGCTTTTCCTTCTTGCAGGATACGGCGCATGACACAGGTCAGCGCGCTTGCCATCATAGAAAATCCGAGATCGTTGGGGTGGGTGCCGTCTACCGTACAGCAGTCCTCAAACTGGCCCCGGAACAGGCTTTCCCCGTCGATGTAATAGACATTACGGTCGCCTTTATCAAGGGCATGGTGATAGGTGTTCTGAATGACCAGACGCCGCTCGGCGCCGTGCGCGGATGCAAGAAAATCGGGGCGGGAAAGCATGATGTAGGGAATATCGGGATGCTTTTCCCGAATGGCATCATACAGCTTTTGATGGGTGTTGCGCAGATGCTCGGCGTCGGGGGCGTTGTGGTCGTAATCCGATACGAACATGCACATCTCAAGCCCTGCCATATAGTCGAGCATGGTGTCCTCAGCCTTGCCGTTGCCCGAAAAGCCGAGATTGACAAAATCCAGGTTCAGCGCACGGCTGACCATAGCCTGATAGGCGTTACCGGGTCTTGACGCGCATCCGCCCTGGGTGATGGAGGAGCCGTAATATATCACGGGCTTGTCGTTTCGGTAGGGAGCCCCCGCACCCAGGGTCGAGCCCTTTGCTACACCCACATAAAGGGCGTCTACCACATTGTAAAGAGGAAAATTGATGGTGACATAGCGGAGCCCCTTGCCCGGCAGAGGTATCTTGGACTCATAGCCCTCCTTCATGTCAACGGGTGGAATGAAGGTGCGATGATAACGGCTCTCGCGGCCGTCGGGGGAGTCCAGGCACAAATCAAAGCCCGAAGAGCCCGAAAGAGGGATATGAGACATACGCGAAACACCGGACATGATTGCCTTGATCACGATATAAGGGGAGTCGGTGGAGAAGCGTACGCGGCCGCCTGCCGTGTGCAGATGGAGGGCCTTTACACCCGCACTCACGGTTGCCGCCACCTCGGTGGGCATGCGCTTGAAAACAGGCTCGGTCAAGGGATTGTACAGACCGTAGATCTGAAAGGGGGGCTTGCGCACATCGTGCAATTCCAAATCGGGAGCCTTCACCTTGGCGGCGACCGCCAGATTCTGATCTAACGATGAAATATCAAACGTGGCCATGGTAGGTTCTCCTTATTTCTGTAGCTTGCCTTCCCGCAGAATGCGGCGTAATACGCCGCCGATCTGCTCGGCCATCATCATAAAGCCAAGGTCATTCGGGTGTCCGCCATCTACCGTACAGCAGTCGGCATAGGTGCCGGTATGCAGTCGCTCGCCGTCAATGAAGTAGATGCTTCTGTCCCCTTGATCGATGGCATAGTTGTAGGTGTCTAAAATGACCCGCCGCCGCTCAATGCTCTTTTCCGCACCGCCGATATATTTGTTGTGATAGTAGAAATCGGGGCGGGAGAGAAGAAGGATGGGGAGATGCGGGTGTGCCGCGCGGATGGCTCGGTACATCTTGCAATGGGTATTCCGTAAATGCTCCACGGTCAATGCGTTGTGATCGTAGTCGGCAACAAAGGCCGACATTTTCATTCCTGCCATATAAGCCACGATGGTATCCTCGGCAAGTCCACTGCCCGAAAAGCCAAGATTCACATGATCCAGATTCAAGGCGCGGCCGACCATGGCCTCAAAGGAATTGCCGGGGCGGGAGGCGCATCCGCCCTGTGTCACCGAATTGCCGTAGTAAACGACAGGGGGATAGTCGCGGTAAGGGGCGCCTGCGCTCAGCCCGGAGCCCTTTGCGATGCCGATATAGAGGGCATCCACGGGATTGTAAAGAGGAAAGTTAACGGTGTAGCAATGCATTCCGGGAGCGTTGATCTCCACCTTGGATTCGTATCCGTCGGTCATTCTGTGCGGAGGCACAAAGGTGCGGTGATAGACGCTTTCACTGCCGTCATCGGTGTCGATATACAGGTCGAATCCCGAGGAGCCTGTCAGGGGCATATGGGAAAAATGCGTGATCTTGGGCATGACCGCCTTGATGACGATGTAGGGGGAATCGGTCGCAAAGCGGACTCGCCCACCGGCGGTATGTGTGTGCAATTTCAGCACACCGTCATTGACTTTTTCCGCCACCTCGGTGGGCATTCGCTTGAATACCGGCTCTGCCAAGGGATTATAAAGTCCATAAATTTGAAAGGGAGGCTTTCGGATATCGTGAAGCTCGAGATCGGGGACATCAATGGTGGTTGCCACCACTAAATTTTTGTCAATTTCCGCTATATTGGTCTCCGGCATGATGCTGCTCCTCAGTTCTCCATGATCGCCTCGATGGCGGCAATGCAAGCGGCGCGGAAGCCGTTCTTCTCAAGAGCCGCAACACCCTTGATGGTAGAGCCTGCGGGGGAGCAGACCATGTCCTTGAGCACACCGGGGTGGAGCCCCGTCTCCTTTTGCAGCTTTGCACTGCCAAGCACGGTCTCGCTGACCATGGACAGGGCAAGGTCGCGGGGAATACCATAACGCACGGCGGCGTCGGCAAAGGCCTCCAGCATCAGATCCACAAAGGCGGGACCGCAACCGCTGATGGCGCCGCCAATGCCCATGAGGCGGGAGGGCAGGGTGTGCACCGAGCCGATGGCGGCAAAAAGTGCTTTAGCGGTGGTCAATTCGTCGGCGGTGAGAGTATTGGTCTCTTCAAACAGGAATACGCCTTCTCCCACCATGGCAGGGGTATTGGGCATGACAAATTGCACGCGCACACCTGCGGGCAGGATCGATTGATATTTGGCGTGATCCCAGCCCAAAGCGATGGAAAGGAGCGCCTTGCCGACCAACAGCTCCTTGATGTCGGCGAGTGCCGACTCCACCTGATAGGGCTTGCAGGCGATCAGCACCGTGTCGGCGGCACTGACTGCCTCTGCCGCGGTAGCGGCGGGGGTGAAGCCGATGTCATTGGCTTTTTCCTTCAATTTCTCCTGATATGGGTCAAAAGCGACAATGTCGGCACCGGCCAGCTTTCCCGATGTCACAAATCCCCGCGCCAAGGCGGTGGCCATATTTCCCATTCCGATAAAGGCGAGCTTCATAGTGGTTCCTCCGATGGATTTTTTTCATTATCTCAATTATACTTCTCCGATTTACGGATGTCAAGAAGAGTTTGAAAAAAGATAAGGGCGATGCACCTGGTGCATCGCCCTTTATCTTTCTCTCTTATGCGCGGGTAACTTTACCGGAACGCAGGCAACGAGAGCAAACCGCCACAGTAGTGGGGGTACCGTCAACGATAGCCTTTACCTTACGGATGTTGGGCTTCCAAGAACGGTTGGTTTTACGGTTAGAGTGGGACACGTTCTGACCGAACACAACGCCCTTGCCGCAAACACTGCACTTTGCCATATCTGACACCTCCTGTCGCACCCGTGGGTGCTCGTCGTTCATCAAAGTTTTCAATAACAACACGTATTATAACACAATGAAAAGAAAAATGCAAGACTTTTTTTGAAATTTTTTGCCGAGAATCTTTTGAATAGCGTTTTTGATGTTATCGCCGACAACCGACCACGGCGGCAAGCCACTCATATCAAGCCCTCAGCAATCGACGCAGGGCGGAAAAATCCTGCGCATTTGCGGCCGTCTGCCATGCGGCGGTAAATGCCTCGTCGCGGGGAGCGCCGCTTTTGGCGGCGATGAACACCGACAGCTGCGGGCTTGCGATGTCTTCGCGCATCAGTTGGCGGTGGTTGCAGGTGGGCAGAGCGAATTCGCAGATGATGCGGTGATAGTCAAGGATCAAGGGGAGGGCCTCGGCAACCTCACGGTCGTTGGCACCCACGGGCGGCATCTCCAGTACGGCCGTCACTGTGGCGCGGGAAAGATCGGCGCCCTGTCGGGCCATCTCCCCAATCAGTCCGATTGCGGAGGAGACACAACCGCCTGCTGCTGTCACGCCGCCGAGCAGAGATGCGGCAGAAGCGCCGATCGTGCGGTCGATCTGTCTTTCATGGCGTGAGGGGAGGGAGAAATGTGATGCGTGGGTATATCGCAGAGCGGTGAGAAGATCGTTCCAAAGAGAGAGTACCACCTCATTCCCGCGGCGGATCAGTAACCGTTGGTCACCGGTGACTCCTCCGCAAAGCACCAAGGGTGCATTGGCGGTAAAAAGGTGGGGCAGAGCCTCATCGGGGGCCAGAAACAGGATCCCGTCCCGTCCCAGGGTCAGGCAGGAGGCGGCACCCACATCGGGGCGGTAATCGGCAAGGGCGGAAATGTCAAAGATCACACCGCCAAGGCCGAGCAGATGGGGGAGCAAGCCTTCATCCTTCGGCGCCGCCACGGGGCAAAGGCCGAGTGAACGGTGCAGCCCGAAAAAGCGGGCCGCCTCCAGACGGAAGGGGGCGTTACCCGTAGGAAACAGCAGGAGCAGATTTCGCGCCAAGGGAGACGGTGAAGCGGGTGCATCGGTCAGCATGGCGGCGGTGCTTTCCAGACGGATCGCGGATGTGGGAATGGCCCCTTCGCATCGGGCGGCCAGCTCGGCGGGATGCCCGCAGACAAAATGCTCATGATAGGGAAGAACGCCGCAACGGGCAAGGTAGCGCCCCGCCAGGTCCATCAGACCGGGGAGATTGTGCGTGATAGCGGCGCCGCTTTCCAACAGACTGTTTTCTTTGTGGATGATGTCATTCAAGATCCGCGTATCCTCCGGGGTGGAGTCTATCCCTTGGATCACAGCGGCGCCGGGCATCTTTGCCCAAAGGGCGGCCAAGGCATCCAGAAAGCGCAATTCACCCACCGTGGGATCCCGCCCCTCCCGCATACGGAAGTGATCGCGGCAACGGGGCATCCGGTTTCCCTCTTGCAAGCGGGAAAGACCAAGATCCCTCGCCAGCGACATTAGCGTATGATCATCGAAAAGGCGAAAATTGACTACCGTTTGGCGGGTAAATTCCGCCGCGTTTCCATCGTAATTCATAGCTTCACCTCACAGATTTCGGCCAACAGACGGTCACCTGCCACCTCGGACAGAGTCACCTGACGCAGCTCGGAATGAAGGGGAACGGGGGATGGAGCGGCGATCTCCAGAAAAGAATCGGTATGCCCGATGGCCAGTCCGTTTTCGTATGTTTCAAACAGCACCTCCCGTAAGGGATGCTGTAATGCCCGCTCCAGACGTCCGCGGCGCAGCTCGGTGCCAAGGGCAATGAGTGCGGCAGAGCGTTCCTTTTTTATGGCGTTCGGGATCTGGTTTGGCAGTGTTGCGGCAACCGTGCCCGCTCGCTTGGAATAGGCGAATACGTGCATGGAAAGAAAATCGGCCTTACGGGCAAAATCCATGGTGTCGGCAAAATCCGCATCGGTCTCCCCGGGGAATCCAACAATAAAGTCGGTGGTCAGCTCCAGATCGGGGAAGGCGGAGCGGAGCCGCTCGATGCCCGCAAGGGCCTGATCGCGGTTGTATTTGCGCTTCATAGCGGCCAGCACCCGGGAGGAGCCGCTTTGCATCGAAATGTGAAAATGGGGGGCAAGAGAACGCAATTTTGCAATACGATCTACAAAATCCTGTCGCATCAGCGACGGGTCAAGGGAGCCAAGGCGTATCCGTCCCACTCCGTCGATGGCATCCACGGCCTCCAAAAGATCGGCCAGCCCCACACCGGTAAGATCCCGCCCCCAAGAGGCGGTCTCGATGCCGGTCAGCACCACCTCGCGGCAACCGCTGGCGGTCAGGCCTTCCACTTCGCGGATCACATCGGCAAGGGGCTTGGAGCGTACTCGCCCACGGGCACCGGGGATGGCACAGTAGCTGCAACGGTTCTCACATCCGTCCTCGATTTTCACATAAGCGCGGGTGCGTTCAAAGTGCGTGATCTTCATGGGCTCAAAGGGGGCGGACATCACGTCCCCCACACGAACGGTCGGGGTGGTGGGCTTGGCCCTGGATTTCAGCAGACGGCGGGCGGTTGCCACCACTGAGAGCTTGTCGGTATTACCGCATACATCGTCCACGCCCTCGATCTTCGCTACGGCGGCGGGATTGGCCTGGGCAAAGCAACCGGTCACCAGAATGACGGCCTCGGGGTTCCGCCCGTGGGCGCGGCGCACCAGCTGGCCTGCCTTGCGGTCGGATTCTGCGGTAACGGTGCAGGTGTTGATGACATACACATCGCAGACCTCTTCTCCGTGGAGCACCGTAAACCCTTCCTTTTGAAAGGCTTCGGCAATGGCTTCGCTTTCGTATTGGTTCACCTTGCAGCCAAGGGTCAGTACGGCCACAGTGGGATGATTAACAGACATAAACGCTTCCTCGCTTTAGTTTCTGATCTTCTCTTTCGCTTTTATTGTACCACGTTCGGCGTGCAGGGTCAACACGGGCGTAAAAAAATTTACGCCTTTCTATTGAAAAAGAAGGGAAATAAGAGTATAATGAGTACAACATCTTAGCTCGGCAGTGGGATTGCTGCCGATTTTTTGTATAGAAAGGGAGACCTTATGCGTAAACTCATCGTCGGAAAAAATGATGCGGGGCAACGTCTGGACAAGTTCCTCACCAAAGCGGTAAAGGGCTTGCCCATGTCGCTGTTGTATAAAGATATCCGCACCAAAAGGATCAAGGTCAACGGTGCCAGGGCAAAGGAGAACCAGATCCTGTCGGTGGGCGATGAGATCACCCTTTTTATCCGTGACGAATTCTTTGAGTCGCCCGAGCGTGATGATGGGGCGCTTTCCCGCATCAGACCCAAGCTGTCCATCGTGTACGAGGATGAAAATATCATGCTGCTCAACAAGCGCCCCGGTGTGCTGGTTCATGAGGATGTGGCAGGGGGGGAGAATACCCTGATCCTCCATGTGAAGGCATATCTTTACGGTAAAGGGGAATACGATCCCGCCGCCGAGCAGTCCTTCGCTCCTGCCCTGTGCAACCGTATCGACCGCAATACCGGGGGGATCGTCATCGCCGCCAAGAACGCTGAGGCGCTGCGAGTGATGAACGAGAAAATCCGGGAGAATGAGATCAGCAAATTTTATCTCTGTGCCGTTAAGGGCAAAATGCCCCGCCGGGCCGACGAGCTGCGGGGGTATCTGCATAAGGATAGCGACGCCAATATGGTTAAGATCGCCGAGCGCCCCTTCCCGGGGGCCAAGACCATTATTACCCGCTATCGGGTACTTGCCGAGAAGAGCGGGAGCTCCCTTTTGGAGGTGGAGCTGGTTACGGGGCGCACCCATCAGATCCGCGCCCATATGGCCTTCATCGGGCATCCGCTCCTGGGGGACGGCAAGTACGGCGTCAATCGCAATGAGAAGGGGAGGGGCTACAAGCACCAGGCTCTTTATGCCGTGCGCTTGCGCTTTGATTTCAAGGACGATTCGGGCCCCTTGGGGTATCTTGCGGGTAAGGAATTTTCCATTGACCGGGACGAGGTCTGGTTTTTGAAGGATTTTACATGAGGGCAAAGCCGTCATGATCGAGAGGGGAGGGCAACATGAATCGGGAAAAAATGCGTAAAATCATACAACGTGTGCATGATTTTTGTGCCAAGGTCCCCCAAATTTTATGCTTGCCGCTCAGTGCGGTGCTGATGGCTCTTTGTCTGCTGTTCCCGCAGATCGGTGCTATGGAGTGGTTTGTCATGATCCCTGCCGTTTGGTATCTGTTCCGATTGTGTGAGGGCGAAAGGCCCCGCCTGCGGCGACTGTACGGCTTGGGTTTTCTCTATTTTTATGTGTTTTATCTGGTCGTTTGGCATTGGTTCATCGATCTCTATCCCATGGCCTTTGCGGGGGTCACCAAAGGGGAGGCCATCGTGCTCATTGCCATTTGTTGGTTTGGGCTTTCCTTACTGCAGACCGTGTTTTCAGCCCTTGTCTTTCCGGTGTTCGGTGCTCTGTCACGCACACGCCTGATTCGAAAATATCCTGTTCTGACACCGTTTTTGTTTGCATCGGTCTATACCGTGGCCGAGTGGGCTCAGACCCTGACCTGGGCGGGCGTCCCCTGGGCACGCCTTTCTCTGGGGCAGGCGGAGTGTGGACTGCTTTTTAACAGTGCATCGCTGTTCGGCTCTTATTTCATCACGTTTGCAATCGTGGCGGTCAACGGGCTTGCCGTTTATGGTCTTCTGCATTTGGATCGGGTGCGGATCGCCGCTATCGCCTGTGCCGCAGTCTTTTGTCTGAATCTGGGGGCGGGGGCGGTCGGCTATCTGACCGCCGATGCCGATAGTGGCGATGGCTTTGTGGTCGCCGCCGTTCAGGGAAATGTGGGTTCGTCCAATAAGTGGACCTCCGACAGTAACGAGCAAAGCTATGCCGTCTATGAGAAGTACACTGCCGAAGCCGCCGCGGCAGGGGCACAGCTGGTGGTCTTTCCCGAAACCTTCCTGCCATATCGCATCACCGAAAGCAACACCCTGGGGCTATATGTGCGGGGGCTGGCCGTGAAATATCAAGTGACCATTCGGTGCGGCGGATTCCATTATGAGGATGGGAAAATTTATAACGGTCTGTTTACCGTCTACCCGGACGGAAGTATTTCCAAAACCGTTTATGCCAAACGGCGCCCGGTCCCCTTTGGTGAATATGTACCCATGCGCGGGCTGATCGAGGTGCTGATCCCGCCCTTGGCTGATATGAGTATGCTGGCCGACGACCTGGATCCCGGCACCGATAGTGCCATTGTGGATACATCTGTGGGGCGTGCGGGGTCGCTGATCTGCTTCGATTCGATCTATGAGAATCTGACCCTTGCCTCGGTGCGTGACGGGGCGGAATTTATCTGCCTTTCCACCAACGACTCCTGGTTCCTGGATTCGGCAGGCGTCTACATGCATCACACCCAGGCCCGCTTGCGCGCCATCGAGAGCGGACGCTACATCATCCGCTCTGCCGATACGGGCATTTCCTCCATCATTGCTCCCGACGGTAGTGTGGCGGCCGAGCTGCCACCCTTGGTGGAGGGCGTGTCGATCTCCACTGTTTATCCGATCGCATCACGTACCCTGTATTCCTACATCGGCAATATCTTTGTTTATCTGCTGATTGCCGCCGAGGTGGCAATGGCACTGGATGCCATCCTTCTGACTGTGCGTCGGCGGAGAAGATCGAATGAGTGAAAAGACCGTGTGCGATTATCGTGTTCTCCCTAAGGGAGGGTACGATGATCGCACACGGCTTTTTTGCTGGACGCACTCGAAAAACTTCAAAAATAGTTTCAAAAACTATTTGAAATGGTATTGACTAAACATATCATGTGTTGTATAATATGGGTGTAGATTACTTCAAAGGAGAAAATTATGAATTATAAAATCGTATCCGATTCCTCGTCCAATATTTTGACTCTGGACGGCGTATCCTATGCTTCTGTGCCGCTGAAGATCAACACAAGCGCTAAGGAGTATGTAGATGACAGTAGCCTGGATGTAGCGGCCATGGTGGCTGATCTTCGTACCGTTAAGGGGCGTACGGGCACCTCCTGCCCCAACGTGCAGGAGTGGCAGGACGCCATGCGGGGCGCCGACGGCGTATTTGCCGTTACCATTACCAGCGGACTTTCGGGCAGCTATTCCACTGCCGTGCAGGCGAAAAACGATCTGATCGCCGATCTGCCCGAGAAAAAGATCGCCGTGATCGATTCGCTCTCGGCAGGACCCGAGCTGCAGCTACTGATCGAAAGAATGCGGGAGGATATCCTGGCGGGTAAGACCTTTGAGGAGATCGAGACCGAGGTGCGCGACTATCAGAAGCGCACGCACCTGATCTTTGCGCTGGAGTCTATGACCAATCTGGCGCGCAACGGACGTGTGAATCCCGTGGTGGCAAAGCTGGCTGGGGTGCTTGGCATTCGCGTGGTGGGTGTCGCCTCCGAAAAGGGAACCTTAGAGGTGCTTCACAAGCCCCGCGGACGGGACAAGATGCTGAATACCATTTATGATGTGATGAAGGATAAAAAATACGCCGGCGGTAAGGTGCGTATTGCCCATTGTCTCAATCCCGAGGCGGCGAAGGATCTGGAGAGCATGATCCGTGCCCAGTTCCCCGATGCCGACATCGAGCTGTTACCCACCACCGCACTCTGCAGCTTTTATGCGGAGGAGGGGGGGCTCATGATCGGTTTCGAGTCTGCCGCCCAATAAGCGGCGCATTTCTGCGTTGCTCCTCGATGGCAAACTCGACGAACGCAAGTTCGCCATCGTCTGCCCTCTGCGGTGCGCCTTGAACTGCTTGCTTCTTGGGCGGCAGGCGGGGGGAATTCCGTAGAGAAGCGGCGCAATACTTCAGGACTCCTTTACCCACGACCTCGACGAACGCAAGTTCGCCATCGTCTGCTCTTTGCGGTGTGCCTTGAACTGCTTGCTTCTTGGACGGCAGACGAGAGATGCTTGAAGCATAGCAAAACAATCCGAAAGCCGAGCGCAACGCGCTCGGCTTTCGCTGTTGTATGGACTGGCGTTCTCGACAGCCCGCGATGCCCTTAATGCTCGGAGATCAATGTCTTGAATACCGCCGATTCGGTGATGGTCTGCATATTGCAGAGGACCAGTACCCGATCGGCGTTTTCTGCATACGCTTCAATGTCTTCGTCCGTATAACGCGGATCAACGGCAACGATATTGAAGTGCCGTGCCAGAAAGGGGAGCAGGGCATTGGCAAAGCTATCCTTGATCACCAGAAGGGTGGGGCGGTCGCTCGCCTCCGTGATCTCCAGTACGCCGCAATTCCCGCCGAGAAAAACGCTGTACTGATCCCTTGTCGCAAGCCGTTCAAAATCGTAAAATCCCGTAAACGGTGCGGGATTTTTGCCCTTTCTGACAGTAAAATCAGCATCGCCCTCATAACGGTAAAGCTCGATATGATCAGGTGCGATAAACGGGATCCCCGCCGCCGCGTCGGAGGTGCCCGAAAAGCTTTCGCTGACCGTTTCAATCGTAAAGCTTTCCTTAGAGTAGGGCGTGTAGCCAAGGTGCTCTCCCAATGCGCAGTAGGCGGCGTATGCTCCCGCAGTGCTCCAGTGATGATCGGTGCGGTACCAGTGGGCGTCGGCGGTCAAATTGGGAAAGGTCACGGCATCGGGGAGTGCTGTGCTTAAGCCCTCCCAAGCGCCGCTGTTTTCGCTTTGATCGTAGAGGGCGGGCAGAACCTCGGTACGGGCATCGATGCGGCGGGGCGCGATGGCGATTGTCAGCTTTTCGCCGTAACGGTTGCACAATTTCTGTAGTGCAGATAAATTTTGCCCGTAGGCGCGCTCGTTGACCGTCATGCGCTTGCAAAGGCTCCCGTCGGTGCAAAGGAGCACGCCGCCCACCTCATAACGCCCTTGAGAAAGCTGATACAGCGCCCGCGCACCGCGGAGCGTCAGACGCCCGGGAAATCGCTCGGCGGCATAGGTGTCCAGTGCCGCCGTATAGCTGCCGTCGGCAAGCCCTGCCGTTGTCAGCGCAGGAAATTCCGCCAGATTTCGGTTTTCCTTTTCCGAAAAACGCGCCGCGGGGAACAGTGAAAGCGCAAGCCCACCGACGCCCAAGAATAAGGCCAGTGCAAAGAGCAATACTTGATCCCATTGATGCGATTTTTTCATACCGAGTGCCGCCTTTTTCGATTTTTTATTAGTATTGACCACAGAAAAATGCGCATACCAGAGAAAAAGAGGCAATAAAAAAGTTCCGCCCACAACTGTGAGGCGGAACATTTTATTTGATCTGATCAATCATGCTTTCGATCAGATTCAGTTGAGTATCATTAAGACTTTTCATTTTTTCGGAAATCACTTCGATGCGGCCGGGATTGCGCGCCTCGGTATCAAAGAAATCCTTGGGAGTGACGCCAAGATAATCGCAAATATAAAAGAACATGGACATGGCGGGATAGTTGCGGCCGTTCTCGATGTTGTTGATATAACCCGGGCCTTGTCCAAGGGCCAAACTCATTTCTCGCGCCGAAACGCCTTTCTTTTCTCGTAATTCTGTTAATCGTTTATAAAAGGATTGCTCCATAAAGCTATTCTCACCAAACAAATTGCATATCACCACCCATATATGATTGTACCATACAAAATTGGCGTTTATGATTTGTACAGCGGAATATTTGACTTGACATATCTCGCACAACAGGATATAATATAAAAAGAATCTATTTGGATCATCTGTTTTTCTTAAGAAATTTAGATGTTGTTGAAAAACAATTTTTCGTTTAACAACAATAAACGAATTTAGTATAATTAAGGCAGACAGTACTAAGGAGGGGAAACCATGCGAGAGTATGAATGTAAAATTTGCGGGGCTACGGCAATTCTGAAGCCGGATGGCAATTATCAGTGTGCCTATTGTAAACAAAAGTACACGATTGAACAATTGATCGACAAAAATCCGCATGTGGATTTATCATTCTCGGTTCGCTTGCAAATGATCAGAAAGGCCATGGAGGAGGACTATGACTTCCCGGAGGCTATGAAGCTTTGCCTGGAAATGGCAAGGGAATATCCCGAACAGCAACAGCTCCTGTGGTTTTCGTTGCTTGCGGAAAATCGCATTACGTATATCAAGAATGGCGAAGGACGGTTTGTACCGACTTTTCTTGATCCCGAAAAAGATTCATTGCAGAACAGCCGATATTATAAAAAATTGAATGAGCACTATCGTACAGAGGCAGATCAGATTGAACGGATGCGGCTGGAAACTGCAACGGAATTCCGAAAGTCTAAGCCCTACGACGTATTCATCAGCTACAAGCAGCATGATGAGAATGGAAATGACACCGAGGAGAAGACCTGGGCGGATGATTTGTACAATTTTTTGACAGGCAAGCATTTGCGGGTGTTTTTGGATCATTTTGTGATGGATAAGAACAACGCCGGTTGGGAGCCGCAGATTTACGCGGCCATCCGAAGCGCCAAGCACGTGATTGTCATCGGTTCCTCTGTGGAAAACATTAACTCCCCCTTTGTTAAGAATGAATGGAAACGTGCACTTGCTTTTTGTAAGTGTGGGGAAGAGAAAAATGTGATTACGATGTGTACCCGAAGTATGGTAGAGTTACTTGACCCGGAGCTGACCAAAAAGCAGATCGTTTTTTCGGATTCCGGCGAACGAAATGCGAGCATTTACAACAGAGTCAATACGGCGGATCCGTGGCACGATTTTTTGGCGCAAAACGGCTGTGCCGATGAGGAGGAATTCGTTTCCAAGAAAAAGCTGGTGGTATTTGATAAGGATCAATTCAGAACGGCTGTACTATTTGGCAGTCCTGAAGATCGTGCAATGCATTTCGATGCTACGTTTCGACGGATCAAGCGGCAAAACGACATTGATCTGTTAGAAGAGTATGCCATGCTTGATGTGGCTAAGATGGATGTTTTACAGTTGTCTGAATCGATGTTTGAGCGGGCTAAAAAGAAAAATAGCAAAGCGATATATTCCTCGGTTATTTCGATTGTGCGGCATTATGATGAAGGAATGGCCAATCGGATGGAATATGAGTGGAAGGCTCATTTGGTGCATGCCGGAAAGGTCAAACGGATCAAAGCAATTGTAGCAGCTGTAGCGGCAGTTGCCATTGCGATAGGGTTGTTTATCGGTTATCGGCAGATCGATCGGTATGAGCCGTTGAAAACCGCAGAGAGCGGTGCTTCTGTCAGCGTAAGCTCGGATGCTTTCTCCATTGCCAAAAAGTTTATGGTTCGGTTTGATTCTGTTGAAATACGGTCGGACGCATCAGAATTTTCAACCTATGCCGAGGCGATGTATGCTCAATCTCAAAACATCGCCGTTTACGATTTGACATTCCTGCTGTTTGGGGAGCAGGTTGAACCGAAAGATGATGTAACGGTGACAATGCCCATTCCCGCTTCTTTGCGGGGAAAAAATGTTGACGTTTATTATATCAACGATTCCATGGAATGCATAAAGATAGATTCCGAAATCTCCAAGGAGCATGCAACCATTTCCTTTACCACCAATCATTTCAGTATTTATGTGTTGGCCGAAACACCGTATGCTGTTTCGTTTGTGAGTAACAATGGAAAAGAGATTCCTGTTCAAAATGTGAATCACGGTAAATTCGCTGCCGAACCGCAGACAATTCTGAAAACAGGCTATACTTTTGGGGGATGGTATGATGCGGACGGTCATGCTTGGGCGTTTGATGCAGATCCGATTGTTGAGGACACGGTACTGTATGCCAAGTGGAATGCAAATACGTATCAGGTAACGTACGCATTAGAGGAAATGGGAGTGATAACCGGTGAGAGTAGTACTTCAAAGGTGACCTTTGATGCTGATTATCGGTTACTTGTCCCTGTGGATACTGCGGGAAAATACACTTTTGAGGGATGGTATACTGTCGCAGGAGAGCAACTGACCGATGGAGAGGGGAATGCATTTTCCCCGTGGAGTATTGCTCAGAATGCGACCGTCCACGCGAAGTGGAGGAGAATCGTGCTAACCGTTACGTTGGATGCGGGTGCAGGCACAAACAGCGGCACATATGTGGTGAATAAAGGGGACTCCTTACTTTTGCCCGTCAGTGCACGGACCGGATATGATTTTGTCGGATGGCTTGACAACACGACGAATCAGACCTATAAGGGAGAGTTTGTGCCCGCAAGCAGTTTGAATTTGAGCGCAAAGTGGAAGGCGCATACCTATACTGTGATATTTAATACTCAGGGCGGAGAGGTGTCAAAAACTTCTATGACGGTTACGTATGGGTCATCTTTCTCATTCCCTGTTCCCACGAAAGAATACGATGTTTTTACCGGGTGGTATACATCTTCCGGAAGAACTCTTACTGATGACAATGGATATTCTGTTAATATTTGGAATATTGCGAACCAGGAGACAAATACCAGTCTTTATGTGTATGCAAAGTGGTTGCCTGTGAATGTTATTGATTTGGAAACAACTACGGCCGGTACTATTTTGATTAACAGCACTATGGGTGGTGTGTATTTGAAGGGAAGCAGTGGAAAGACATATTCCGGGTTCAATATTGCGATTGGTTCAGGAAACTATTCTGCTCATGTATATTTGGAAGATGCTCATTTGGTGAGTGACGATTCTAATGCAGTTATTTATAGTACTGCAAGCAGAGCCGTAGTACTTATCAGTGTAGGTACTTCGAATTCTTTGACGGCACAAAGCGGGTTAAATGCTATAGATGTTGATGCTCTGACTATTCAAGGAATATCGGATTTGACAATCAAAGCCGGAAATGGTGTCAGTTCCTCCGGTGCCGGTGCTTCGGGAAACATGGGAGGGATCGGCATTAGTGCGGATAAAGTTACCGTTAAATTAGGCGCAAGTTTGACCGTGTACGGCGGAAATGGAAGTGACGGTGTCGCGGGCGCGGGATACAGTGTGAAAGATTATGGATCAGGGTATAGACATGGATTCGACGGCGGCGCCGGTGGTGCGGGCGGATCAGCTATTGAGTGCAACACCATTGAATTCTTGGCTGCAACAACATTTGTAGCAATCGGCGGACAAGGTGGCACAGGTGGTAATGGCGGTAATGGCGGAGGTTCTAATGCTGACGGCACATCCTGTGGAGGAAACGGCGGAAATGGTGGATCTGGCGGAGCTGGTGGCTCATCTGTTATTGCCAAAACATCCTTTTATAATCCCAGCTTTGGTGCCTATGTTACCTTGCGTTCCGGTGCAGGGGGAGCTGGCGGTGCAGGCGGAGATGGAGGATATGGCCAAGATGCAAACAGACGTGATAGCGGTGGCGCAGGCGGTACAGGCGGAGCGGGTGGAAACAGCGGCTATACGTTGTATACGAAGTCTACAACGAGCAGCAGTTCGCTGATAGCTATTTGCGGAAGCGGTGGTAACGGTGGCGCGGGCGGCATAGGTGGTAATGCCTATGATGACTATTCTGTTAGTGCTACATGTGGCAATGGTGGTAACGGCGGTAATGGCGGTAACAGTTTGATATCCTATGGTGTTTCTACCACGAAGCTCCAGTTGACATATGGAACCGGAGGAAATGGTGGTGCAGGTGGAAGTGCAGGAAACACTTCATGGGGAGCGGCTCTTTATGAACCTCATAAAGGGACATCAGGTACCGGCGGAACCGGAGGTAACATCGTGGTTAATGGAAACACAATCTACACTGGTAGTGCCGGCGGTACGGGAAGTACTGGCTATGGTAGTAGCGGTGGTTCCGGAGGCTCAGGTGCTTGTGCCGGATAAAATCATCGCTCAATTGAATGATTAACAAAGAGGCTGGGCAAAGATAGCCATTTGTAATTTTAAATGAAAGAAAAGAAGCGGCAACTCCATACATTAAGGAGTTGTCGCTTCTTTAAATGATGCGTTCTTTTCGTTTTTAATTGTTTTAGTCCAAAGCGTCCTTGATGGAGAAGTCCATGCGGCCCTTCTTGTCCAGACCCATGTACTTGACCTTGACCACGTCGCCCAGCTTGAGGACATCCTCAACCTTGTCGATGCGGGTCTTGGCGATCTTGGAGATGTGAACCATGCCCTCCTTGCCGGGAGCATACTCCACGAAGCAGCCGAATTCCTTAATGCCGGTCACGGTGCCGGTGTAAACGGCGCCCACCTGGGGCTCGAATACGATGGCGTCGATGGCGGCCTTGGCCATAGCGGCGCTGTCGCCGTTGACAGCGGCAATGTGAATGGTACCGTCATCCTCGATGTCGATCTTGGCGCCCGACTCGGCGGTGATCTTCTGAATGACTGCGCCGCCCTTGCCGATGACCTCACGGATCTTGTCGGGGTCGATCTTGATGGTGGTCATCTTGGGAGCGTACTTGGAAACCTCGGTGCGGGGACCGGGAATTGCCTTGAGCAGAACCTCGTCGATGATATAATCGCGGCCCTTGTGAGTCATCTCCAAAGCGGCCTTGATGATCTCGGGGGTCAGACCGTCAACCTTCAGGTCCATCTGGATGGAGGTGATACCCTTGTGGGTACCGGCAACCTTAAAGTCCATATCGCCGTAGAAGTCCTCGAGACCCTGAATGTCCATCATGACATCCCAAGAGCCGTCCTCGGCGGTAATGAGACCGCAGGAGATACCGGCAACGGGAGCCTTGATCGGCACACCTGCGTCCATAAGGGCGAGGGTGGAGCCGCAGACAGAGCCCTGAGAGGTAGAGCCGTTAGAGGAAACCACATCGGAAACCAGACGGATGGCGTAGGGGAACTCTTCCTCGGAGGGGAGTACGGGCACGAGAGATCTCTCGGCAAGTGCGCCGTGGCCGATCTCGCGGCGGCCGGGGCTACGGGTGGATTTGGCCTCACCGGTGGAGAAGCCGGGCATGTTGTAGTGGTGCATATAGCGCTTGCTGGTCTCGCTGTCGATACCATCCAGCATCTGTGCCTCGGCAAGGGTGCCAAGGGTTGCAACGGTCAGAACCTGGGTCTGACCGCGGGTAAACAGGCCGGAGCCGTGTGCGCGGGGCAAAATGCCGACCTCGGAGGCCAAGGGACGGATCTGATCCATGCGGCGGCCGTCCACACGCTTCTTATCCTTCAGGAGCCAGTTGCGGACGATCTTCTTTTGCATCTTGTAGAGGAGCTCCTCCATCTGAGTGGAGAGGGCAGGATACTTCTCGGAGAATTTCTCAACGATGGCGTCGTAGATGGGAGCCATGCGGGCGTCGCGGATGTTCTTGTCGTCGGTGTCAAGGGCAACCTTCAGATCAGCCTCGCAGAAGGCGAAGATCTCGTCGAACATATCGTGATCCAGCTCGCAGGAGGGGTACTCGAACTTGGGCTTGCCGATCTCGTCGATGATACCATCGATGAAGATGAGCAGATCCTTGATCTCGCGGTGTGCCAGCATGATGGCGTCGTACATGGTCTGGTCGTCAACCTGGTTTGCACCGGCCTCGATCATGACCACCTTCTGCGCGGAGGCGGCAACGGTCAGCTGCAGATCGCTCTTTTTGTTCTGCTCTGCGGTGGGGTTGATGATCAGCTTGCCGTCAACCAGACCCACCAGTGCGCCGCCGATGGGGCCGTTCCACGGAATGTCGGAGATGGACAGAGCGATGGAGGCACCGATCATAGCGGTGATCTCGGGGGAGCAGTCGGGGTCAACCGACATGACGGTCAGGGTCAGTGCCACGTCGTTGCGCAGATCCTTGGGGAACAGGGGGCGAATGGGGCGGTCGATGACACGGGAGGTCAGGATCGCCTTTTCGGAGGGCTTACCCTCGCGCTTGAGGTAGCCGCCGGGGATCTTGCCGGCAGCGTACATTCTCTCGTCAAAGTCGACGGAAAGGGGCAGGAAGTCGATGCCGTCGCGGGGGCGAACCGACGCGGTGGCACAGCAGAGGATGGCGGTCTCGCCATAGCGGATGAGGCAGGAGCCGTTTGCAAGGCCTGCCATCTTGCCGGTCTCAACGACCAGAGGACGGCCTGCCAGGGTGTAGCGGAACACCTTGTAGTTTTTGAACTCCATGGGGGTGCTGATTGCATTTTCGGACATGATAGTCCCTCCATTATTTTATTTTCACCTGCATAGGATAACAATTAAGTACACGCCCCACCGTTTATGCTGAGTGAGAGGCTTCTCCTTGATGGAGACTGTTGCCGCCAAGCAGCAACGTTGAGTTTGCTACGCAAACATCACGCTCCCGCGGTAGCGGGTGATGAGGTGTAGCCGATTTGGATCGGCGTGGAGGTCGGACGCATATTTAACTGCTAACCATGGCAGGGGAATTGATGAGTGGTGATAAAAGCGATGGGAGCGAGGAGCGATGCATCAGCTCCGCTCCTTGCTCCCATGTTGCTTACTTGCGCAAGTTCAGCTTCTCGATGATAGCGCGGTAACGCTCGATATCGATCTTCTGCAGGTAGCCCAGAAGGTTTCTTCTGTGGCCGACCATCTTCAGCATGCCGCGGCGGCTGTGGTGGTCCTTGTGGTTGACCTTGAGGTGCTCGGTCAGAGCATTGATGCGATGGGTCAGGATCGCGATCTGAACCTCGGGGGAACCGGTGTCGCCCTCATGGGTGGCGTACTGCGCAATGATAGCTTGCTTTTCTTCTTTGAGCATGGTAGTTTTCACCTTTCTTTTACTATGCGCAACCCCAGCGGCAGGCCGGTGAATACCGCAAAAGCGGATAAGACCCTGCGACCGAGAAAGCGTCATGCATCGGTTATTATAACACAACCCTTCTCAAAAGTAAAGGGCTTTTTGAAATTTTTTCTTATAATTATATTGTGCAGGATGAAATTGAACATTATGAAATCAAAATTATACTTCCGCACGAAGATTTTGTGCTATAATGATACTGTAGCATCGGCCAAGCTTGGCCAAAGGAGGTTCTATATGTGTAACATTGCAGGATATACGGGCAACAGACGTGCCGCCCCCATTCTCATTGATATGATCCGCCGCGAGCAGTTCATCGACGGGGGGCAGAGCACGGGGATCGCCACCATTCATGAGGGTAAGCTTTATACGGCTAAGGTGTTAGGTGATGTGGATGAGCTGCTCCGTAACACCGATGCACTGCATTTTCCGGGTACCACGGGTATCATTCATTCCCGCCCCTCGGGAAATCTTCTTTCCCATGCCCATCCCTTTACCAGTGAGGACGGCAAGTGTGCCGTAGTGCTCAACGGTACCCTGCGGGATGTGAGCACCCCGGAATTTTATAAGAGATCAAATGAAGTGATGCAAGGGTTCCTCAATCGGGGCTTTACCATCAAGAGCGCTTATGAAAACCCCAAAAAGCCCGCGCTTTCCAATGGACTGTTCTATCACGACAGCGAGGCCTATGCCCTGATGATCGGTGATATGGTGGCACAGGCGGGGGGCGCTACAAGAGAGCGGATGCTACAGGCCATGACCCATGCCGTTTCCGCTCTGCCTGCCGATATTGTGGTGCTGAGCATCCATGCGGATCTGCCCGATACCATCACCGTGGGTGATGTGACCCGCCCGATGGTGGTTGGCAAGGGGGAGGGTGAAACCTATCTTGCCACCACCGCGCTTGCTTTTCCCGAGGATGTGCAATCCCGTCCCATTCTGCCGTTGCCCCCCACATCGGTGACAACCGTGACCCCGCACGGCACAACCGTAAGCGATCGGAGCTTTGACGGCGTTCGCGTGCAGCAGATCGATTACCGTATCGCGGCCATGGTCTATGATCGGATGGAAAAGCTGCTAAAGGGGCAGAAGGACGATCCCAAATCCCTTTACGATATGCCCACTTACGAGGAATGGCGTGATCTTTGGGCAGAGCCCTATGTGGATTGTAAGTATGCCAAGGAGGGCGGCTTACTCAAGCCCTATGCTACCATTCTGTATGAGGCGCTCTGGAGCTTCCATCGACAGGGCAGGCTTCACAGTGTTCTCGGTGAACGGAAGGGAAAGCCCATCATCAAATTCTGGATCGATTGAGTAGCAGGTCGGAAATCTCATTTCCGACCTGCTATCTTTTTTTCTTTTTCAACAGTCCCATGGCTCCCGATGCGATCAATAGAAATCCGAACAACCGCCGCAGCAGCTCCTCCGAAATGGCGTGGGCCACCGCCGTGCCGAGAAAGCTGCCGGGAATTCCTCCCACAAGCAAAAGCAGGATGCACCCGAACAACAAAGGGGTGCGCAGCATATGCACCACCAGTGCCGCACCGGAGGAAAAAAGGAAAAAGACCAGATTCAATCCTTGGGCCGCCAATTGGGGCATTTTTTCCACGGCGGTCAGAAAAACCACCAGAAGACCCGCGCTCCCTACGCCCAGCCCTGAAAGGACTGCCACCCCGAAGGAAACCAGTACCGTCCACCACATATTACACCACCAGAACGATCCCGGAGATCAGCACCACTGCGGCAAACAGACGGGAGAGGGCGGCGGGGGAGAGACGCCGGAGCAGCAGTCCGCCCAACGCTCCGCCGGCAATGGCGGGCAAGATCAACCAGACTAAGGCGTTTGTATCCAGGCTTCCGTGGCGAAAATACTGTATGGCGGAAAGAACGGAAAGGGGTAGCATAACGGCAATGGCACTGGCAAAAACAGAGCGGGGGTCGGCAATGCGGTCGCGAAGCAGGATACCCAGCCCGAACACGATCAGAATCCCTCCGCCCGCCCCCAGAAGTCCGTTGAGAAAGCCGGCGCAAAGGCCGATGGCAAGGATCGGAAAAATCTGAGAAAAAAAGAGTTTCATGGCTCCTCCACAATATTCAAGTTCTTGAAAATGTTAAAATCAGTTCTTGTAAGACTTCAAATAAGGTGCTATACTATATATTGGAACAGTAGCCTGCAGGCTTTATAAATATGGTATCAGTATGTGTCTTCGCGGCGATCGTTAAACGGTCTGCTGCGAATGGATTTTTCGGAAAGGATGGCAAAATGCGGGAAGAAAAAGACCGCTACGACCGCGTGTCGCGGCGCAGTAGTACAGGTGTGCGCAAGGAGACTCCCGAGCGTGAGCGAAGGGAGCGGATCCGTATGTTTGACGATACGGATGATTTTTATCGGAATGACGACCGCCCGGACGGTGACCGTCGGGACAGAGAACGGAATAATGGGGCGGAGCGCCGTGAGGAGTCCCGTTTCGATGACCGCTATGAGGATCGCCGTCGCGGCGAGAGCGAGCGCAGAAGCGACGGGGAACGGCGGGATGAGCGGTATGATGGGCGAAGCGATAACGCATATCGCGAAAATACACGTCATCAGGAGGAGCGTCACGGTGACGGGGAGCGTCGGGAAGCCCCTCAAAACGATCGGAAGCAACCGCCCCGTAAGCAAGCGGGCGGAAATCGCAAAAAGGGCAGAACGGGGGGAGATACCGAGCGTTTTGTCCACCAGATCGTTCCTTATGTGATGTTCTGGGTGGCGTTGTTTGCCGCCGTCAGCTTTGTTTTGCGGGATCTGGTCCATCTGGATGCCGCCACAGGCGTTTTCGGCAACTGGTTTGCCGATTTCCTGTGCGGATTGCTGGGTCCCGCCGCTTATTTGTTGCCTCTTTTCCTGGTGGTGATCTCTCTGCGCTGGAAAAAGTTCGTACGCGAGGGGATCCTTGCCGGAAAGCTGTTGCTTGCCTCCTCCTTTTTGGTATTGCTTTCGGGCATTATCCATGTGTTTATGGAGGATCAGCTGAATCGCGGCTTTTTGGATGCGGGCGGCATTCAATTATACACCAACGGCGTGACCCGCTCGGGCGGCGGCTTTTTCGGCGGCTTTGCGGGCGAGTGGTTGGGCTATATCCTGCGTCTGCCGGGTACGATTCTGCTTGGCATCCCGCTTCTGATCGTGATCGGTATCTACCTGGTGGGGCTTACCCCGGGTGATCTGTGGCAACGCATTTCCATCAAGTTCAAGCAGGCGGCAGATCGCCGCCGTGAGCGGGAGCGCACCCTGTATGACGGAAAAGAAGACCGCCGTCTGCGGGTCAACGGAAAGGCGAATAACAAGCAGAAGGAATTGCCCGTTTCCCCCAAGGAGGGCAAAGCAAATACCGCAGAACGTACCCATTATGCCTTCCGTGAGGAAGAGGACGAGCCCATGCCCCGTCCCGCCCCCCGCACATCCAAGACCGAAGAAAAGAAGAGACCGGCCCCCAAGGCCTTTGAGCCCATCGATATTGTGGATATCCCCGACGACGAGCCCGAGATCGACGAGCCGCGCGAGGATGCACGGAAGATCTTGGAGCATGCGGGGCACACCGATGATTCGGATCGGAAACTGAATGAGATCCTGCGGGAGATGTCGACAACCCGTACCGCCGACAGCGGTGCGGTCGCCAAGACTCCGGTTGCGGAGGAGAAGCCCTTACAGGGGTCTTATTACGCACCCTTTGCGCTTCCCGTTCGTCCCGAGCCCAAGCACGACCGTCCCGACCCTACCACGGGGCATATCGTTATCACTCCTCATGAAGGGGAACACGCACCGGCCGCTGAGCAAGGGGAAGACCATCCCTTGCGCGGAACCACAACGGTGGGGCCGTTGGGCAGCAGCGGCGGCTATACCGCACCCGCCCGCCATAACGAGGAATCCTTGGGAAATACAAGGCCTGCCTCGCAAGCCCCCGCGCGGAGCTCTGTCTCCGATACGGTGTCCGCGGGCGAAGCCCCGCGCAACACCGCTCCCGCACCGCAGGCCTTTGAGCTGCCCCGCCGGGAGCCCGTCACCTCTACGTACGGTCAGCCTGCGGCACCCGCTCCGTCACAGCCCGTAACGCCTGCTTACACCGTGAACACGGCACCTGCCACTCCCGTACGGGAAGGACCTGCCCCCGATACCGGCCTTGGCGGTACGGGAATGACCTTTGCCCATGAGGAGGCCGAGACACCCGCAGCCGAAAAAGAGCGCCCGCGGACAGAAGAAGGTATTTCTGTCGAGCGTGAGCGCCTGACCGTATCCCCGCTTGGCTCCGCTACTCGCGCTCCCCGAGAGGTCGAGCGTCCCGTATCCGTGGAGGATCACACCTCCTTCTCCTTTGATGATGAGCCGGAGGAGGAGAGCACCCCGATCCGTCGGGAGCCTGCCCGCGGTATGCGCACCTCCTTCAGTCTGCCCGGTGAGGAGACCGAGCCCGCGGCATCGTCTGCCGTCC
>JAFTNU010000039.1 GCA_017451735.1 Clostridia bacterium | reverse complement strand
TCACCCCTGTTCTCCCCTGCGAAAAGGAGGGCGACATCGGCATTCTCGAGCTTTTGGCCATCGATAAAAACGGTCTGCCCTGCCACACTGCACGAGACCTTGTCGAGCTTTCCCTGCCAAGGGGCAAGATCGTGGGCGTGGGCAACGGCGACCCTGCCGATCTTGAGCCCGAGCAGTTTGCCGACGGCGAAAAGGCGGTCTACCTGCGCTCGTTTATGACCGATGACGGCATCTTCTATGTTCCCCCCAAAAAGCCCAACACCCACGTGAGCTGGGATAGCGACAAACATTGGATGGTAGAGCGCGAGGCAACCCCCGCCCCCTTTGAGGACGATTATCGCATCGTGACAAAAAACGTGACAAACGAGGTCTGCAAAAAGACAAGGACCTTCGTCGCCCACTTTGATGACATAACCGACTTTGAATACATCGAGTTTGAGCGCCTGCACGGTGATGCAACCGTCTACCTCAACGGTGTCGAGATCGGCAACAATCGACAGGGCCTGCCGCGACAGACCTTCAACAAAAACAACCGCCCCTTCCGCTTCGCTTGCAAGTGCAAGAAGGGCGAAAATGAGTTGAAGATCGTCACCACCATCTCCGACTGCACCTTCAACGGTATGTCGGGCTATGTCAAGCTTGGCAAGCGTGTGCCCGCCAAATGGAGCGTAAGGCTCTACTACGGTCGCGCCAGAGTCTTTGTCAAGACCGACGACCTCACGGCGCTTTCTGCAAAGCTTGTAAAAGAGTAATCAAAGCACCGGGGAGTGTTACCACACAGCGCTCCCTTTTTAAGCAAAAAACGGCAGTCACAACTGCCGTTTTTTTGTTATTGCGGATCAAAGCCCGCGCTTGATATAAGAGGTGTGCAAAACCTCATGCGCCTTGTGACTGTTGGGCTCACCAAGGAAGTCGCGGTAGAGCTGCATGACCTCGGCATTGTCCTGGGATTTGCGCAGATCGGTGGCGGCATCGGCGCGATACAGGATCGCGGCACGGACGGCACGCAGATCAACGGAATTGCGCACCGAGGCGGGCTGATAGGGCTGACCGCCGCCGTTGACACATCCGCCGGGGCACGCCATGATCTCGATAAACTGCACGTCGGCTTCGCCCGACTTGACCATTTCCATCAATTTCTTGGCGTTTTTCGTGCCGGACGCCACGGCAACCTTGACCTCTGTGTCACCCAGCTTATAAGCAGCAAATTTGACGCCCTCGACGCCGCGCACCTCCTCGAAATCCACCTTTTCCAGCTTTGTGCGAAGGATGATCTCGGCGGCATAGCGGAGCGCTGCCTCCATGACGCCGCCTGTGGCACCGAAGATAATACCTGCACCGGAGCCGCGTGAGAAGGGCGTGTCAAATGCCTCGTCCTTCAGCGCCTTGAAGCTGATGCCTGCCTTCCGGATCATGCGTCCCAGCTCGCGGGTGGTGATGGCAACATCCACGTCGGGCACGCCCGCCGCCGACTGATCGGGTCTGCCGACCTCAAATTTCTTGGCGGTACAGGGAATGGCGGAAACGAAGAAGATATCCTCGGGATCGATCCCCTCCTTTTGGGCAAACCAGGTCTTCATCAGTGCGCCGAACATCTGCTGAGGAGACTTGCAGGTAGACAGATTCTCGGTCATTTCGGGATAATAATGCTCACAGTACTTGATCCAGCCGGGGGAGCAGGAGGTGATCATGGGCAGTGCCCCGCCCTTTGTCAAGCGGCTGACCAGCTCGTTGGCTTCTTCGACAATGGTCAGATCGGCGGTAACATTCATATCGAACACGCCGTCAAAGCCCAAGCGGCGGATGGCGGCGACCATCTTCCCTTCACAGTCGGTGCCCGGCTCGTAGCCGAAGCACTCGCCGATCTGGGCGCGTACCGAGGGGGCGGCGCAGATGTAGACCTTTTTATTGGGGTCAGCAAGCGCCTCAAAGACCTTATCCGTATCGTCACGCTCGTGAAGCGCACCCGTGGGACAAGCCACGATGCACTGTCCGCAGTTGATGCAGGAGGTGGTGTTCAGCGGCACATCCATAGCAGTGCCGATAACGGTATCGAAGCCGCGGTTGTTGGCGCCGATGACACCGATTCCCTGCAGATTGCGGCAGGCGGCAACACAACGGCGGCAAAGAATACATTTGCTTGTATCGCGGATGATCGCCGCCGAGGAATCATCCACGGCGGACTCGGTCTTGGCTCCGCTGAAGCGATTCTCGTCCACGCCGTACTCTTGGCAAAGCCGCTGCAGCTCACAGGTGGTGGAACGCACACAGGAGAGGCACTCCTTATTGTGATTGGAGACCAGCAGCTCCAGATTCATTTTACGGGAGCGTGCGATCTTGGGGGAGTTGGTGACCACCTCCATGCCCTCGCTGACGGGATAGACGCAGGAGGTGACCATACGGGCAGGACCAAAACTCGCACCGCGCATTTCCCGCACTTCAACCAAGCACAGTCGGCAGGCGCCGATCTCGTTGATCTCCTTGAGGTAGCAAAGGGTGGGGATGTCGATCCCCGCCTCCTTGGCGGCATCCAGTACCGTAGCGCCCTTGGGGGCTGTGACGGGAATTCCGTTGATCTTTAAATTCAGCATTTCCATCATTTCACATTCCCCTTTCTCATGCTTTGACAATTGCCTTGAATTTACAGGTGGGCATACAAGCGCCGCACTTGACACACTTGGCAGGATCGATAGCCATTGCCGCCAGCTTCTTGTCTGGAGCAATATAATCGGTGCGGGAAATGGCGCCCACGGGACATTGGCGGGCGCAGGCACCGCAACCGATACAGTTATCCTTGACGATCGAGTAGCGGGTCAGCTTTTTGCAAACGCCCGCGGGACATTTTTTATCCACGATATGGGCGATGTATTCGTCACGGAAGTAACGCAGGGTGGAAAGCACCGGATTGGGTGCCGTCTGCCCCAGACCGCAAAGAGATGCGGATTTGATGTAATTTGCCAGCTCCTCCAGACGGTCCAGATCCTCCAGCTCGCCGTTACCCGCGATGATCTTGTCTAAGATCTCAAGGAGGCGGCGGGTGCCGATGCGGCAGGGGGTACACTTGCCGCAGGATTCATCCACGGTGAATTCCAGGAAGAATCTTGCAATATCCACCATGCAGTTATCCTCGTCCATGACGATCAAACCGCCCGAGCCCATCATAGAGCCGATGGCGATGAGGTTGTCGTAGTCGATGGGGGTGTCGATCAGGTGCGCGGGGATACAGCCGCCCGAGGGACCGCCGGTCTGGGCTGCCTTGAATTTTTTGCCGTTCGGAATACCGCCGCCGATCTCCTCGATCACCTCGCGGAGCGTGGTACCCATAGGCACCTCTACAAGACCCGTATTGGTGATCTTGCCGCCCAGGGCAAAGACCTTGGTGCCCTTGGATTTTTCGGTGCCCATAGAGGCAAACCACTGTGCACCCTTCAGGATGATCTGCGGGATATTGGCATAGGTCTCGACATTGTTGAGAATGGTGGGCTTGCCAAACAGGCCCTTGACCGCCGGGAAGGGCGGGCGGGGACGGGGCTCGCCGCGATTGCCCTCGATGGAGGTCATCAGGGCGGTCTCCTCGCCGCAGACGAAGGCGCCTGCGCCGAAGCGGAGCGAGATATCAAAATCAAAGCCCGTTCCAAAAATATTTTTACCGAGAAGCCCTGCTTCCCTCGCCTGTCGGATGGCGATCTCCAGGCGGTGAATGGCAATGGGATATTCGGCACGGACATAGATGTAGCCCTCGTCCGAGCCGATAGCATAGCCGGCGATCGCCATCGCCTCCAGTACCGAGTGGGGGTCGCCCTCCAGCACCGAACGGTCCATGAAGGCACCGGGGTCACCCTCGTCGGCGTTACAGCAAACGTATTTCTTGCCCGTGGAGCCCATAGCGAACTTCCACTTCATGCCCGTGGGGAAGCCCGCGCCGCCTCTGCCGCGCAGACCGGAATCGAGCATACACTGCACGACCTCCTCACGGGTCATGGAGGTCAGCACCTTGGCAAGCGCCTGATAGCCCTCGCGGGCGATGTATTCGTTGATATCCTCGGGATCAATGACACCGCAGTTGTGAAGTGACACGCGTTGCTGCTTTTTATAAAAGGTCATTTCGGAAAGGGAGGATACCGCATGGTGATCTCCCGATCTCTCGTGATATTCCAGTGCCGCCACGGGCTCACCGCCAATCAGATGGGATTCCACGATCTCGGCAATATTCTCCTCTTTTACCATGCTGTAAAAGGTCCCCTCGGGATAAACGATCATGATCGGTCCCAGTGCACAAAGACCGAAGCAACCGGTAGTGACAATTTTTATCTCATCGGCAATACCCTTAGCGGCCAATTCCTTTTCCAGAGCATTGCGCAAGGCAGTACTGCCCGAGGAGGTGCACCCCGTGCCGCCGCAGATCAGCACGTGCTTACGGATCTTACCGACCGCCTTGTCACAGCCGACGCGCATGGCTACATCTGCAAGATGGTTGTCTCTTGCGGTATTGAGATCATTGACAGTTAAAATCATATCTGCTTCCTCCTCTCAATCCTTGTATTTGGCAAGGATACCGGGGATGTCGGCCTTGGTCAATCGGCCGTAAACCTCGCCGTTGACGGTCAGCACGGGTGCCAAGCCGCAGGCGCCGATGCAACGGGTCGCCTCCAGGGAAAATTTACCGTCGGCAGAAGTACTGCCCGGTGCCACCTTCAATTCATCGGAGATGGCCTCGACCAGCTCACCCGAGCCCTTCACATAGCAAGCGGTACCAAGACAAACCGCGATAGCGACCTTGCCGTCGGGATTGAGCTTAAACTGGGCGTAGAAAGAAACGATGCCGTAGATCTCCTCAAGAGACACGCCGGTCTCACGGGCAATGATGCGTTGCACCTCGATGGGCAGATAGCCGTAGATCTCCTGCGCTTCTTGCAGGATCGGCATCATTTTGCCCTTGACGCCGTCATATTTTCTGATAACGGCAAGCAGTTTTTCTTCCTGCTCCTTGGTGCCCGTGAATTGTACGGTGGTGGGTTTCTTTTTCATGGTGCGGTACCTCCCAAAACAGAGAAATTCGAAATTTTCGCGTATCGGCCACGATTTCTCTTTCATTATACAACACTTTTAACCAAAAGTCCATAGTATTTTTCTGATTTTTTGTGAAAAAATACGAATTTATGGCATTGTTTTATATCACCCTTTATGATATGCTCGAAAACATAAGGGAAAGCCCCCGCAAGCAATGCTTGCGGGGGCTTGGGCGATTGGAACGAATCAAGTTGTTACAGTATCCTGCGAGGGCGTGGGAATCATGACCGTAGCGGAATCCCCCGTTACAACAGAGGGCAATTTGCCGTCCCATTTGGCCAGATAATCCGCATATTTCAGATATTCGGTGATCAGTGCGACCTCCTCCGGGGTTTTATCGGTAAAATCAATGTTGTATTCAACGGTAACAACACCATCCTCGTCGGTTATCTCAGTCTCGGTAATCGCGAAGCCGAGAGCACGTGCCACCTCGATGGACTTCAGTCGGATCGCCTCGGCCTCGGCCTTTGCCACCTCGAGCTCGGACTGTGCATCTGCCTTGGCCTTTTCGATCTTGGCCATGGCATCCAGCTTCGCCACCTCCAGCTCCTTTTCAGCGTTAACGATAGCAGTCTCCTTCTCATACTGTGCCTTCAGCTTTTCCTGCTCGGCGATCATCTTATCCTCTACCGTTTTTTCAAAAGCATCGGAAAAATCAATGTTGGTCAACACCACCGTCACGATGTTCACGCAATATCCCTCGTGCACGGCGCTTTTGATGGCCTCCTCCACAGTGGGAGAGATGGAAGAACGGGTCTCGATGATCTGCATTGCCGAATAAGACGACAAGGTTGCCTTGGCCTTTTCGGTTGCAATGCTTTGAATACGATTGGCAAGAATTTCGATAGAGCCG
The DNA here is from genome assembly GCA_017451735.1 of Clostridia bacterium. Classification (GTDB taxonomy): domain Bacteria; phylum Bacillota; class Clostridia; order Oscillospirales; family CAG-272; genus Firm-07. The sequence goes on along the minus strand of JAFTNU010000039.1, from coordinate 5,588 downwards.
TACTGGTTGGCGATCTCCAGGGCCTTGCTCTCGTCGATCTTATACTGTACCGTCATGGCAATGCCCATAGTCTGAGCATCCTTGGAATAGGCCTGGGTCGAGATCTCCATATTCTGCACCTTGGCATCATATACATCATATTTTTCTGTCAGCCAGAAGTCAAAATAGGTGCCTGCGGTACGCACTTCCCTGGCCTCTCCCAAATGCTTGACCACTGCGATCTGACCGGACTGCACGGTATGAAAGCTGGCGGGGATCAGGATCAAAAGCAGTAAAAAAGCACCGCCCGCCGACAGGCCGATCATAGTAAGCCTCTTGTTTTTCTTCATAGTCGCATAAACGCATAAAGCAACGCCTGCGATCATCAGTAATGTAAAAATAGCACCCAATACGAATCCGATAGACATAAGCCTTCCTCCAAATTGTTATTTTTTCTTTCGGTGTCACCGTGCTATCAGTATATCATGAAGAAGAAAAATTGTCAAATTCGGTTAGAAACAAAAAAGTGCATTCCAGAGCATTCTCTGCCCATTTTGCGGAATTTTCATTCTTGAAGGCGCCTTTTTCAAGTAAAATCGCGTAGTTTCGGCCGCGGTAGCAAAAAACGGCTTCTTGACAAGATAACTTTAACGCAAAGAAAAACAGCACCCACACAGGTGAGTGCTGTTTTGATAAAGTCCATAAAGGACAGCTTATCTTTTGCTGAACTGGGGCGCGCGACGAGCGGCCTTGAGGCCGTACTTCTTTCTTTCCTTCATACGAGGATCGCGACGCAGGAAGCCTGCAGCCTTGAGGGCGGCACGGTAGTTGGGATCAGCCTGCAGAAGAGCGCGGGCAAGACCGTGACGGATAGCGCCTGCCTGGCCGGAGATACCGCCGCCCACAACGGTAGCGATGATATCAAACTTGCCGTTGGTGCCGGTAACGCCGAAGGGCTGGTTGACGATGAGCTTGAGGGTCTCGAGACCGAAGTAATCGTCGATATCGCGGCCGTTGATGGTGATCACGCCGGTTCCGGGAACGATGCGGACACGGGCGATGGACTTCTTTCTTCTACCGGTACCGTAGAAGTAAGGCTTTGCACTTGTATACATATCAAATTACCGTCCTTTCCTGAATTACAGCTCGATGGGCTTCTGAGCGGCGTGGTTGTGCTCGGCACCTGCATAGACCTTCAGACGAGTGAAAGCCTTTGCGCCAAGAGTGTTGTGAGGGAGCATACCCTTCACTGCCAGCTCCATAGCCATCTCGGGACGGGTTGCCATCAACGTCTTATACTGAACCTCTTTCAGACCGCCGATGTAGCCGGAATGATGACGGTAGTACTTCTGCTCCAGCTTCTTGCCGGTCAGAACAGCCTTGTCGGCATTGATGATGATAACGAACTCACCGCAATCGACGTGGGGAGTGAACTCGGGGCGATGCTTACCGCGCAGAATGTTTGCGGCGGTGACAGCAGTCTTACCGAGAGGCTTGTTAGCAGCGTCGATCACGTACCACTTACGCTCAATGGTTTCGGCTTTTGCCATAAAAGTGGACATTGAAATTTCCTCCAGATATTATTTTGAAATTTTCGGACTTGCACATTATATCATAGGCCCCTCGGGTTGTCAACCCCTTTTTTGAAAAAAATTTCAAATTTTTAATTTAGCATGGTGATACCTCGTTTTTTCTCGTTTTTTCATATGTTTTTCTCGCTCAACGTCGCTCGTCATTCACATTTTTTTGTGTGCTACTTTTTCGGGTGCCTGCATAGGATGGAAAGAAAGCTGTAAGGAGGTAGAAAAATGACCAATACATATAAGCCCGAAGGAATGCTCGGCCCCTGCCGCGAAAACCGCGAGGCACTGGCCTCCCCCGAGGCGCTGGAGCGTGCGGGACGCGCCGGGCAGATCATAGAAGCTCCTGTGATCCTTTGTGACAACCGCATGCGGCTCCACGTGGATCTTGGTTGTATGCGCGGCATCATCGAGCGGGAGGAGGCGGTTTGGTGCCGCCCCGGCGAGAGCATCAAGGACATTGCCGTGATCACCCGTGTGGGAAAGCCGGTGGTCTTCAAATTCATCGGATTCGGCGAGGAAAACGGTGAGCGGGTCGCGTTTCTTTCCCGCCGTGCGGCGCAGGAGGAATGTGCCGCCGCCTTTCTGGAAGGCCTGATGCCCGGTGACATCATTCCCGCAAAGGTGACGCATCTGGAAAATTACGGTGCCTTTGTGGATGTGGGATGCGGCATTTCTTCCCTGCTCTCCATCGATTGTATCTCGGTTTCCCGTATCGTCCACCCACGGGATCGCCTGTGCTGCGGCATGCAGATCTTTGTGGCAGTCAAAAGCATCGATCGGGACCTGAGACGTATCTTTGTGACCATGAAGGAGTTGCTTGGCTCCTGGGAGGAAAACGCCGCCCGCTTTGAGGCGGGTCAGACGGTGATGGGACGGGTGCGGAGCATCGAATCCTACGGCATTTTCGTGGAGCTTGCCCCCAATCTTGCGGGGCTTGCCGAGCTTCGCGGCAGTGTGGGAACCCCCGTGCGTACCGCCGTGGGCGATCTGGCGGCGGTCTACATCAAAAGCGTCCTCCCCGAGCGCATGAAGATCAAGCTGGTGATCATCGACTCCCACCCCGATACCGAGCGCCCCGAGACACCGAAATATTTCATTGACCCGATCAAAACAAAGCATATCGATTATTGGGAATATTCCCCCGCTTGCAGTACAAGACTCATCGAGACGGTGTTTTGACAAACAGGGCTCCTGCCCGCATCATGCGGGCAGGAGCCCTGTTATCGTTTTTAAAGATAAACTGCCGCAAAGCTTTCATGGGGCAAAAGCGAAACGGTCAACGCACCGTTCTCCAGGGTGTATGGCTTATGGGAAGAAATCGCGTGTGTCATACCGTCCACCGTTATTTGCCGCGGTACATCCTCCCAATTTATAAGAAGCAATGCACGTTCCCCCTTCCACAGCGAGGCCAGACGTGTATCCTCCTTTTGATAGCAGGGACGCACCTCATCGCCCGCCAGCTCCAGCGCGTTTTGGATGATCGAAATGCCCCTTTCGTTCAACGCGGCCATTCTGTCGGACAAAAAGATATTGCCTCCGCTGATCGCCACTAAATTGGCCCATGTTTCCGCCTCCAATGCGTTGAACGGGTCGCCGTGCCGCCAGCGATTTTTAAAGCGGTCCCTATCCGTTTGCAGGTGCCTTGGCGGCGGGACAAAATCATTGCGCTTATTCTCTCTCAAGGGCTCGTCACAGGTTTCCATCCCGCGCACCACCATAAAATCGGGGTCAATGCGCGTGGTTTTGTTATTATACATCCACGACCACGCCAAGGATTGCGCAATCCATATCACATGACTGAAATAATTGTGGATATCCACCGCAATACGCATGGAGGGTGCAACGTCGGCACCGCATTCAAGGGGTAGCGAACACCCCAGCACAACGGCATCCGGTCCGGTACACTCCTTGACTCTTTGCACAAGGCGTGCCAATACGGCATAGGAGGTTGCGGTTTTATCGTAAAAGCTTTTGACCTTCAATAAGGGAGAAACATAATCCATTTTGAAAAGTCGGTATCCCGCAGCATACTGATACCGATACCGATCGAGAATAAAGTGCTCGGCATCGGGATGTGTGGGGTCCAGATAGTACAATCCCATATCATACAACATCTCACCCTCTTCATCTCTGCATAACCATTCGGGATGCTCTGAAAAAACGGGCACATCGCTTTTGATGCCCACGGGTGCCATCCAGATGCCGGGAATAAAGCCTGCGTCGCGAATGCTCTCCGCAACCGTCGCAAGGCCGCAGGAAAACTTTTCATTTTCCCGCCAATCGCCCCATCCTCTTTGCCATCCGTCGTCGATCACAATGTAATCCAACGCACCCGCAAACGGCATCGACTTGAGCGCAGTCACATTTTCGGCAATATCCTCGGGAGTCACCCGATCGAGATAATAATCCCAGGTGTTCCACCCCCTCAGCTTAGGCATCGGAAAGCTGCTTTGCGGAAGTAACTCCCGATAATCTCTTAAAAAGTCATCGATGGTGGCGGCCTCGTGCCAGTATACCCGTTCCGCACAAAGCATGAATCCCTGCGACTCGCTCTGTGTAAAATCGGTTTTGGCATAAAATTCAAAGCTACCGTCGGCCTGCTTGTATGCAACCGAGGCATAGGTGTTCCGAAACGGTGCAACGCCCGCCATCAAAATGCCTTTATCTGCCAAGTGACGGAATTTTCCCACGCAATTCTCGCCATATTCCTGCCCCTCACCGAGTTCACAGGGGTAGCGAGTCTCGTTTGCGTACATAGATCTGCCCAGAAAAGCGATGCGGTCGGTCACTTGGGGCGTTCCGACCGAGATGACCAGACTGTCGATCCGTAAAATACCGAGAGGACGATCGGACCGTGCGTTTAAGGTGATCAGCATACCGCCCCTGTATGGCTCGAATGTCCATGTGATATGTGCACCCTCGATATCAGTTTCATAGACAGTGGTGCTTCCGTTGCGCACCCCCGTCAGCGTGCTTTTGGTAACGTACACCGTTTTATCCCGATAATGCAGACGAAATCCCGGTTCCATGCTTGCCTCCTTTTTGATATCAGCATTGCAGATTTTCAAATCTCTTGCACCATTCCGCAGACAAATGCTCTCGCACCCGCTTGGATGAGAGCCACCTTGGCTTGCTCTGCCTGCGCGGACGTATCAAACAGCCCCCAGACCGAGGGACCTGTGCCGCTCATCATGGCGGCGACGGCACCTTGGGCACGCAGGATCTCCTTGATCTGCCCTACGGCGGGGCGGATGGGCTCGATGACCTCCTCAAATCGGTTGCGAAAATGGGGCGCGGCGGCGTGCAAATCGCCGTTTTCCATGGCATCCAGCAATGCGGCAGGGTTCGCGTCTCCGGCTGTCTCCCTAAAATCACCGTGCAGGTCATCCAAGGCGGCAAAGGCGCGGGGAGTGGAGACACCCTCTCCCCCGATAGCCACCACCAAGGTTCCGTTCAAACGGTTTGGGACAGGCTCCATCACCTCACCGATGCCCTTGCAAAGGCGGGTACCCCCCACTACACAAAAAGGAACATCGGCACCGAGTCCTGCGCCGATTTCGCAAAGCTCCGCTGCGGTCAATCGGTTGCCGTCCATGGCGTTCAACGCCCGCAGGGTTGCCGCCGCATCGGCAGAGCCGCCCCCCATTCCCGCCTGCATGGGTATTTTTTTATCTAATTTTACGGCAAGTCCAAAGGGCTTGCCCGTTTTTGCAAAATAAGCCCTTGCCGCACGGCAGATGAGGTTGCTGTCATCGGCGGGCAGTACGCCGCCCGTATCCAGCTTGATGCCCTCTCCCGCCACGCGCACAAAGGTCAGCGTATCGGCAAGAGAGATGCTCTGCATCACGGTGACCAGATCATGATATCCGTCGGGACGCTTCCCCGTGACATCCAGATACAGATTGATTTTTGCATTTGCGGCAATGGTAAGAGCGGCCATAAACTTCTCCTTGTCCTACGCGTGATTATACCAAATATACCATAAATTCGTTCGTTTTTCAACAGACTGACAAATTTTTATGAATT